>JAPDJQ010000007.1 GCA_029259015.1 Thermoplasmatota archaeon
AAACTTCCAGGCAGCAACTTCTATTTTTCCCGCTTCTCCCATGCCAAGCACTTTTCCCGGCACTACTGCAATTTCTCCTTCCTTCAAATGTTTTGCAATTTTTCCAACATTTATCTCTGCAAAATTGCGTGAAGGTTTCTCAAGTTTTTTAGCTATCGCTCTCCACACTGCTGAATTGTTTTGCTTCGCTGCTTCATAGAGGAAATTGATTGTTTTGAGCAATTGTGGATTTGTCTTTTTTCTTCTCATTGGAAGGAAGTATAAGAAAGTGTTTTATAAGATTTGTGCTTGCTCTAGCGCCTTTCAGAAAAATTAATATACCTGGCAAATATAAAAATTTGTAATGGAGAAACACCGGCGTCATTTGCTTATCGCGTCGTTAATAACAGCTATTGTTACAATACTTTATTTTGCCCAGTTAATACAATGGATTGTTACAGCAGTCTTATTGCTACTAATCTTCCCGTATTTATCATTCTCCCTATTTTTTACGTTCATAAAAACGCCAAAAGAAGATGTGGCTATTGATATAATGAAGAGGAGATACTCCACATAGCTACGGAATAATGGCTTTTAGATGTGGTAAA
Organism: Thermoplasmatota archaeon; assembly: GCA_029259015.1. Lineage (GTDB taxonomy): Archaea > Thermoplasmatota > E2 > UBA202 > JdFR-43 > JdFR-43. The sequence continues at coordinate 588 of JAPDJQ010000007.1, forward strand.
AGATATATCAGCGCCAGTATAAACAAAACGAGGAGAAATATGAATAATATTGTTAATGCAAATTTTATTATTTTCCATCCAAAGAGCAATATAATGATGGCAGCAATTATGAGCCACAACGGCAGATGAACTATCATGCTTTTATAATATAAGGAATGTTTATAACATTTGTGTAATTTAGTTGAAAAAAAGATGTTGTTTTCTCCCACAAATTTATTTTTCGTTGATAAATATTCATATCCCCAGCAAAATTTTCAACTTTTTTGGCATCTCGACTACTTTTCCTTCTCTAAGCATTAGAGAAGCATGATAACATTTCTCAACCAATCTTTTGAATAATTCCTCACCATACTCTTTGCTTGCTTTTGAAGGACTTCCAATATATGCCTCTTTTACTCCTATTTCTTTAAATTTTTTAAGAGAGTTGAACAGGTTAAATTTAACTTTGAAATCCTCTATTTTATAATTTTTAACATCATCTGGAAACAAGTATAATGCCAGAGAAGTTTCCTTAACATCTGCATGCACCTCTTCTTCCGCATCTTCAAATAACTCTCCTCTGAAATAATATGCCGATAATGGCTCGCATGCAATTATGCCATATTTCCTTGCCTTCTTAATTGCTTTATATAAAGCCTTAATATGCATCAAATCCATGTGAAAATTTATTATCATAAAATATTTGAAGCCATAGCCGGCGAATGATTTGAAAATATCCAGCAAGAGTTTATGCAAAATTTTCCAGTGGGTAGAAATTGTTCCAGCAAAACCTTCAAGATATCTGCATACCCCTAATGGCAGGGGAGGTAATGTAACGCATCTTATTCCTTTCTCTTCCAGCAATTTTATAACTTCCTTTTCCACATTCCTTGCTATTTCAAAATCTGTAGCTATGGGCAGATGGGGGCCATGCGCTTCCATTGGGCTTATAGAGATGAAAAATAGGGTGTCTCGAGGCAAAGCATCAATTTCTTTCCAAGTCAATTTTGATATTTCCATATACTTATATGGTAAATTTATAAATGGTTTTTTCTATTAGCATTAATGAATGTATTGCTTGGAGTAGGAAATGAGAGTAATGGCGACGATGCCATCGGCATATATGTGGCAAGAAATTTTAAACACGAAGGATGGGTTGCCATAGATTGTGCTACTGTACCCGAGAACTATATGGGAAAAATCGTATCTTATAGGCCAGAAAAAATTGTTATTGTTGATGCTGCCAACATGGGATTGAAAGCGGGAGAAATAAGAAGGATACCAAAAGAGAAAGTTGGAAAAGCTTCTTTTTCTACCCATTCCATTCCTTTGTCTCTTTTCATTTCCCATTTGCAAAAGACAACAAAGGCAAAGATTTATCTGATTGGCATTCAGCCGAAAAGCATGTATGGGGAGATGAGTGAGGAAGCTAAAAAAGCAGGAGAAAAATTAATCGAATATATAAAAGAAGATAGAATAGATGAAATAGATGAGTTAAAATAAATTTTAACTAAAAATTTATTATCTTTTTTGTTATACAATTTAATGCGAGTTTTAGTTATTGGAGGTGGAGCAAGAGAACACGCCATCTGCAGGGCTGTTCATGAAAGTGGTGCTGAGTTGTATGCCTTCATGAAAAACGCCAATCCAGGGATAAAAAGGCTGGCCAAAGATTATTTTCTTCATGATGAAACAGATGCAGAAAAAGTTCTGGAATATGCATTGAAAAAGAAAATTGATTTGGCAATTATTGGGCCAGAGGCGCCAGAGGAAGCAGGTGTAACCAACATTTTGGCAAAACATGACATAAAAGTTGCTTCTCCAACTAAGGAAGCGGCAGAAATTGAAACAAACAAGGAATTTATGCGCCACTTAATGGAAAAATATAGAATAAAGGGCAGTGTGAAATGTAAGGCGTTTTCAAGTGTTGAAATGGCGAAAGAGTTCATTGAAATGCTTGATGGCGAGGTGGCTATAAAACCGCTCGGCCTGACGGGAGGAAAAGGAGTGAGAGTGGCTGGAGACCATTTCAATTCTATTGAAGAAGCGGTGGAATATGCAAAAGAAGTTATTGAGAAAGGTATTGGGAAACACCATAAGGTACTTATTGAGGAAAAAGTAGTGGGAGAAGAATTTACTCTGCAGGCATTCTGCGATGGCTCCACCATATATCCCATGCCTGCTGTGCAGGATCACAAAAGATTGCTGCCGGGAGATAAAGGACCGAATACAGGAGGGATGGGCTCATATAGCCATAAAAGCGGCTTGCTTCCCTTCATGACTGCAGATGATTATGAAGAGGCTGCAACAATACTCCAAAAAATAATCGAGGCTTTGAGGAAAGAGAAAAGAGAATACAAAGGCGTGATATATGGACAATTCATGCTTACCACGGATGGAGTCAGAGTTATAGAAATAAATGCAAGGTTTGGAGACCCGGAAGCGATGAATGTTCTTCCTTTGCTGAAAACCAATTTTGTTGATATCTGCATGGCCATGATAGAAGGGACATTAAGCAGGAAGAAAATAAGTTTTGCCCGCAAAAGTACCGTATGCAAATATGTTGTGCCTGATGGATATGGAATAAAACCAAAAGCGGGAGAAGAAATTAGAGTTGATGAAGAGGCAATCAAAAGAGAAGGTGGACTGCTATTTTATGCCTCTGTTAACGAAAAAGACGGAAAAATATACACAACTACTTCCAGAAGCTTAGCAGTTGTTGGCATAGCAGATGAAATAGAGGATGCGGAAAAGATTTGTGAGGAATGCTTGAAACATGTGAGCGGAAACATATTCATAAGACATGATATTGGGAAAAAAGAACTGATAGAAAAAAGAATTAAACATATGGAAATGCTCCGTGGCTAAAATGATATACATTTATTTTATAGGCACCGCCGGCTCAGGAAAAAGCAGACTCACTGGCTCTTTCAACGAGTGGTGCAAGAGAAATGGATATGATAGTATTCCAGTTAATCTCGATCCAGGGGTAAAAAAGACACCTTATGCTCCCGAAATTGATGTCAGGGAATGGATTTCTCTGGATGAAGTTATGAAAGAATATGATCTCGGCCCAAATGGAGCACAGATTGTATGTGCTGACATGCTTGCATTGAATGTAAAAGAACTGGAAGAAAGACTCGGAGAATATAGGGCTGATTATGTTTTATTTGATACCCCTGGACAGCTTGAACTGTTCGCTTTCAGGAGTGCCGGAAAAATAATAATTGAACATCTTGGGAAAAAGAATTCGTTGCTTGCTTTTTTAATTGATCCTTCCTTAGCAACCACTCCATCAAATTTTGCCTCGCAATTAATGCTCTCTGCCACTGCTCAATTCAGACTTGAAGTGCCATTGGTTAATGTACTCACAAAAATAGATATGATTGATAAGGAAATGCTTGATATAATGATGAAATGGGGGAAAAATCCGGATTTGTTATATGAAGAACTGATGAAAGCACCCTCATTGTATTCTAGGCTCAACGAAGGAATAATCACTGTAATAAGAGAGATGGAAGCTCACACAGCCTTTATTCCCCTCTCTGCAGAAACGTGGGAAGGAATGGAGGACCTATATGCCTCTATTCAGAATATATTTTATGGAGGGGAAGATCTAGAAAGAAAATAGCTACTCTGGCATCTTGAATTTACTGAATGCATTTGCTGCCATCTTTATGTATTCCTTGTTTTCATTGTACCATTCTTCCCATTTTTCAAGTTTTTCCTTGGCTTCTTCATATTCCTTGCTGAGTTCTTCATATTTCTTAAATAGTTTTGCCAGCCTTTCCTGCTCCTTTCTGTAAAGCTCTTCGATTTCCTGATACTTTTCCTTATACTTAACAAGCTCTTTTAATGGTTCGAGTTCTTTTACTTTTTCCATCAATTCTTCCGCCTGCTTCTTATAAGGGATATATGACTTTAAGTCCTCTACTTCTCTTTCCAGGGCACTTCTTCTTTCTCTTTCTCTTATTAATTCCACTTTAGTTTCTTCGAGTTCTTTACTCTTTTCTTCCAGTTCTTTCTTCAACATTTCGAGCATTTCGTATTTGCCTTTAAGTTCCTCCATGCCCTCTACCTGTTTCTTAAGCTCTTCTATTTCTGTATCTTTTTCCTTCAATGCTTCCTGCAACTCCTCTATTTCCCTTTCTCTTTCCATAAGTTCTTCTTCCTGTTTTTTATATGCATCCCATAGTTTTTCAAGCCTTGTCTTCTCCTTTTCCAGCTCATTTTTATATCTCTCGGCTTCCTGCAAAGCAACTAATGCTCTATCTTCTGCATCCTTTGTTCTTTTTCTCATTGCGTCCATAAGTTCTTCTAGCCTCTTTATCTGATCCTCCGAAAACAATTTCCTCAATTTCTCCATCGCTTCTTTTTCCTGATAAGCACCCTTAATAATTGAATCTATTTCCTCGATTACTTTTTTAAAATTCGCTTTAAACTCCTCTATCCCATATATCTCCTCCATGCTATCATTAAAGAAAGATTTTATGAATATTTAAAGTTATTGCAGATGTAATTTAAAAACTACTGTATCTAAATTACCATATTTTACCCCTATCTCTTCCTCAATTATATAGCCAAGGGTTTTGGCATATTTCCTTAAAATTTCATCATTGGAAGTTATTATTACTGCCACACCATCATCATTCAATACATTCTGCAGAGAAGCAAGCAAGCCACTATAAAGCTCCTCAATTATTCTCTTGCTGCCAATTCTCAACCCGTAAGGAGGATTTGTCACAACTGTATCTGCTTCAATTCCTTCCAATTTTGTGGCATCATCCTGCAAAAATTTTATTGTGTCTGCAACACCGGCAGCCCTAGCATTTCTTATAGCACCCACAACATGCTTTCTGTATTTTTCAATGCCATACAGTTCCATGGAAATTTCTTTTTCATCTTCCTCTGGCAATACTTCTCCAAAAATTTTGAAATATGCAAAATCCCTATTTTTTCCTGTTGCAATGTTTCTGCCCATTAAAGCTGCTTCAATCAATATTGTTCCTCCTCCAGCCATAGGGTCTAGTAAAACCTTATTTTCATTCCAGTCAGCTAGCCTGATTAATGAGGCAGCAATAGAAGCATTTAAGGGAGCAGGATGTTTATAAACGCGATACCATCTTTTGTGCAATGCATCATCTCCTGTTGTATCAATTCCAATAAAAATTTCATCATGTATCACATCCACTCTTATTATGACATCTGGTTCATCCAGATTCACTTTCAATCTTTTCTGTCTGCTCTCCAGATATGTATCTATAACAGCCTGCCCAGCTACTCGGGCAACATCCATGGATGTAAAATTATGTGTTCCAACTCTGTTTGCCCTTATTGCAAATGTTTGCTGGGGCTTTATGAAATTGAAATCTATGTCTTTTGTTATTTTGTAGATGTCTTCCAGTGTCTCAAATTTTCTATTTTCCAGCAGAATGAGTAATCTTTCAATGGTTCGCCCGAAAAAAGTTTAATTTTGGTATTAGTTCGAATTTTCCCTCAAAAAATATTCTTCCCTTTCCTTCTCTTATTTCCTTTATTCTTCCTCCTAACTCTTCTATCTCGTCCGCAGCTATTCTTTCAAGACCCATTATAGCTGTTGCATAATATTTCATACATTTCATATTCATGATTAAATAATTACCAACAATTTTTAAATTCATAGGGGTTTGCTTTGCCATGACATATCAAGAAAAAATTATTTTTACAAAAATAATTAATTTCATGAAGAAAATAGTGTGCTGTCTCGTGCTGTTGGCACTATTAGCATTTTTTATGCTATCAATAAAAGCAGAAGAGCCAGCACAGAATGCCTTTGTTATACTTGACTGGACAGATGGAAAACATAGTTTATCAAATATTACAATTGCAGATACAACTGGATATTATGAAATAAAAGTTGCAGAAGGAACTGTGAATATAACCGCTGTTTTTGGAGATCTTTATTTGAATAAAACGATTGTCGTCTTTAATTCAACAGGAAATTTCAGCATAACAGGCGTAAAATGGAGAAATATCACATTACCTAGCTTTCCCGAATTTACAGCAACAATAAAAGGATATATTTTTGATAACATAACTGGGTTGCCTATTCAGAATGCCAACATTAGCATACTCTTTACTGATGACTATTTTGGAGGGGTTAATTTTACGTATAGCAACGCCACAGGATACTATGAATTCCATCTACCTCCATCAAATGTATCCATAACTGTAGAAGCGGAAGGATATTATACTTCTTTCAATGCAACCTATGTGGAAGACATGGAGATTATAAATTTCTCTCTTGATCCATTACCTACGGTGCCACCAGTAACGGCAGTGATTAAAGGATATGTAAATAATTCTGATACAAAGGCAGCTATAGAGAATGCAAATGTTACAATTAATGGGCTTAATTTTAGTTATTATGACTTTACTTTAACAGATGCGTCCGGCTACTATGAGTTAAATGTTCCTCCTGGAAACTTTTCTATGATAGTGGATGCTGATGGCTATCTCTCATTACATATCTACTCTTTTGAAGTAAACGATAGCGAGGTAAAATGGATAAATATTTCATTACCTCCTTTTCCCCCAAATGAAGTATGGATAGAAGGGCATGTATATGACAATGAAACTGGAAAGCCAATACCAAATGCAAATGTAAATATTTCAGGAACAGTGATGAAAATTCCCCTTTATTATAAAGTTTATGAAAGAAATACCGTGACTAATGAAACAGGTTATTATAATGTTTCTGTCCCTGCATCATATCTTTATCAACCATCATATATATTCGAGTTTTATGTGGAAGTAGATGGTTATTTCACCAATAGCATTTCAATATCGGATAGCTTAACCCCGGGGACAACAATCCATAAGGATGTACTTCTTGACCCCATCCCACCAGAAAATTGCATTGTGAAAGGCTACATTTACATAATGATCCCAAAGAGAATACATTATGTTGGTGGCGCTGGAGCAGGGAACTATACAAGCATCCAGGATGCAATAAATGCTGCAAGTGATGGCGATATAATAAAAGTTTATCCTGGCACATATGATGGTCCAATCGTTATAAACAAGGAGATAAAGTTAATTGGAGACCCTGTCATAGATGGACATGGAGGATATGGAATAGAAATCGAAGCTAATAATACGCTTGTAGAGAATTTTACTGTTTTTAATTGTTCATATGGAATATATGCTCAGAATCTCTCCTTCACATTACATAACATTACAATAAAAAATTGCACAGTTTATGATTGTGCAAATTACGGCATTTTTGTTCACCATGCCAACGATGTATTTGTTGAAAATAACACTATATACAATGTTTCAATAGCAGGCATAGTTATATGGGATGTAAATGGTGGAGACATTAAGAATAATGAAATGTTTGACAGTGGAAATGCTTTGCCAATTTCAGGATGTAGCAATTTGGTAATTTCAGGCAATAAAATACATGATAATAGCGGTGATGGAATAAAGATAACTGGTAATTCTATACATAATGAAATAACATCAAACCATATTTATAATAATTCTGGGTATTATAGCGGAGTTTTCATTGACAAAAGCTATTATAATGAAATAACTTCCAATTACATTTATAACAATACAAAATATGGAATATATATTAACTCTCGCAATAACACAATTTCATATAATTCTCTATATGAAAATGGTTTTTGTGCTATATATATTGCAGAAAGCAATAACTCTATTCTTTCAAATTCCATATATAACAACTCAGGAAATGGCATAGAAATATATAGTTCCAACAATGTAATCAACTATAATCTTGTGTCCAATAATGATGATAATGGCATAGTCATAAGAGATACAGCATCAAATGTTAGCATCACCGGAAATAAAATTGATAACAATAGGCTATGTGCAATCTATCTCATAGGAAACAATAATACTGTGCAATCGAATACATTATGGAACAACAGTGCTTATGGTATCTATTTAATGGGGGACAACAACACAGTTTCATCAAATAATATAGTTTCATGCAACTATGGCATTTACGTTAAGGAAACCGCCCGAGAAAATGAAATAAAAGATAATATAATAAAGGATTCCGCAACATCTGAGCTTTATATTTATGGACAGCATAATACCTTCATAAACAATACCATAAATTCAACAAAGTTTTCCTTTACCTATGAAGGCAATCTTTCCATAAAAAATGCCTCTCTGCCTGCTTCACCGCCATCTCACTGGCAGCATATTGGAAAATTCTTGGAAATAAGCAAGTTGGATGCAAATCCAGCATGGATGGATATAAGGATATATTATGATGACAGTGATGTTGCTGGTTTGAATGAAAGCACATTGAAAATATGGAAATATAGCTATGGATGGCAGGAAGACGGATGGAATGGAACCCGTTATCTGGATATGATAAACAATATTGTTGGCGTGAATATAACTTCATTTAGCATTTTTGCACCCCTTGCTATGATACCAAATCATTTGCCTTATGCCACCAACCCAACACCTGCCAATGGAAGCACTGATGTTTCAACAAATCCAACTCTAAGCGTAGTTGTTCATGATGAAGATGGCGATACAATGAATGTTTCATTCTATGATGCTTCCAGCGATACTTTAATTGGCTATGTTGATGGTGTATCTTCTGGAAATACAGTGAGCATTGTATGGAGTGGTTTGGATTATGGTACAACATATTACTGGTATGTAATTGTAAATGATGGGTTTGACAGCAATAAAAGCGATGTGTGGCATTTCACAACAACACTTCCGAAGCCTACAGTCGTATATGTAGATGATGATTATGATAGCAGTATCTCAGGATGGGGATATGACCACTTTGCTAACATAACAGATGGAATAAATGGCGTTGCTAGTGGTGGCATTGTTTATGTTTATGAAGGAGTTTATGAAGAGAGCCTAGGAATAAATAAGGAAGTGAGCATAGTGGCACAGGGAAATCCAGCAAACACAATAATAAAGGCAAGTGGACAAAATGCAGTGACTATGAATTACCCATGTCTATTGGATGGATTTACCATAAGGGATGCTCATGCAGATTATGATAATGTGAGAGGAATATGGGTAAAGGCAGATGGATGTATAATAAGGAATGTAACTATAACAAATATCTCTGCAAGACAAAATGAAAGCAAAGTCATATACACATATGGAATAATGATTAACTATGCTGACAACTGCACCATTGAAAATGTAACAATATATGACATAGAAGGAAATGACTCGACAGCATATGGAATGTATGTATATGAATCAAGCAATAATTCATTCAAGGACATCACAATATTCAACATTACCTCTGTAAGCACTGCCTATGGAGTATATATTTCATATAGTAAAGATAGCAAACTTGTTGGTATAAATATAAGCAATGTAGATGGAAGTAGCTCATACGGAATCCGCATCGGCTATGCAGATAATAATATCTTAAGGTGGATAAATGTGACAGAAAGTAAGTACGGAATACTCCTTGATTATTATAGTGACTACAATATAATTGAAAATTGTATTGTTGTTAACAACACACTCTATGGAATAATAATTGGCAGGGCTACACACAATGTAGTCAGAAATAATAGTGTGTATGACAACAGCTATGGCATAACCTTATGGACAGGTTGTTATAACAACACGATAGAAAATAATACCATTTTCAGTAATGATTATTATGGAATATACTTCTATTCAGAAGATACGTTCAATATAATAAAAGAGAATGTCATTTACAATAATCAATATGGTATTTATCTTAACGAGTTAGCAGGAAACAATACGATCTTCTCTAACTACATATATAATAATGCAGTTGAGGGCATGAGAATTTATTCCAGTTACAACAACATTTCATCTAATCACGTTTCCAATAATTCCAAATATGGCATCCTTATTTCCTCAGGTGAAAGCAACACAGTATATACAAATTATATTCATGACAATGGATGGGATGGAATAAGGATATCCAGTTATTCCTCAAATAATACAATCATTTCCAATTACATTTACAACAATTCATATGATGGAATAAAACTATATTACTATACAGATGGCAACATCATAAAGAACAATTATATCTACAATAATTCAGATGGAATAGAAATAAGCTATAAGAATCATACAAACAATGTCATCCAAGGCAATTACATCTATAGCAACAGATATAATGGCATATTTTTCGATGCTATTGCCATAAATAATACCATCATGGACAATGAAATTTACGATAATGGAAACAATGGAATTTACATCAAAAGTGGTGGCGAATTTAATAGCATCCTAAATTGCGACATTTATTCAAATGGATATTACGGTATAAGATTAGAAAACAGCATTAATAATACTGTTTCTGGCTGTACCATTTATTCAAATGGAGATGATGGCATATTGATTTACAGCAATAGCAATAATAACAGCATTTTCAACTGCAATATCTATTCAAATGATGATTTTGGCATCTGGATCTCCACTTCAAGCAATTACAATAATATCTCTGGTTGCAACATTTATTCGAACAACAATGTTGGTGTCGGCATGGGATATTCCAGCATTCATAATGTGATTCATGGCTGTAATATCTATGACAATGAAGATGGAGTTTATATCAGTTCATCAAATAATGTAGTATCTGGATGCAATATCTCTTCAAATAACTATAGAGGAATAAATATACAGGCATCAAGCAACGAAATCAAATCAAATTATATAACTGGAAATCAATACGGCATTTATATAGGCAGTGTAAATAACAACCTCATTTACAACAACTACTTCAACAACACAATAAATGCATATGATGAAGGAAACAACATATGGAATATAAGCAAGACAGCTGGAACAAACATCATAGGCGGAGCATGGCTTGGCGGAAATTACTGGCATGATTATGCAGGCAATGATACAGATGGAGATGATTTGGGAGATACAATGCTTCCATATAATGCAGGCGGAAACATTATAAATGGTGGAGACTGGCATCCATTGCTTGTGCCAACAAATCATCCTCCTGCTGTGCCATATAATCCAACGCCTTCAGATGGAGCTACAGATGTTGAATTAGATATAACATTGCAATGGCAATGCTATGATCCAGATGGAGATGCTTTGAGTTACGATGTGTATTTTGGTTCGTTACCATCATCTCTGGAAAAGAAAGAAGGCAATATAACATCTGCTTCATACTCCATAAGTAATCTGCAATATTCAACAACTTATTACTGGCGCATAGTTGCATGGGATGAATATGGAGCTAAAAGCAAAGGTCCAATATGGAACTTTACAACAAAGGCAAACTCCCCCCCATCAAAGCCTAGCTTAAGCGGGCCAGCAAGCGGATATACCGGCATGACATATACTTTCTCAGCTCTTGCCACAGATCCAGATGGAGATAAAATAAAATATGGATGGGACTGGAACAATGATGGCAACGTGGATGAGTGGAGTAACTATTATGACTCTGGCAAAACAGTTTATGCATCTCATTCTTGGGCATTGCCTGGCACTTATTATATTAAAGTTATGGCACAGGATGAATATGGCGCGACAAGCGAGTGGAGTGAAGTTCATCAAATAACCATAACAGAATATATTCCTCCTCCACAAAATACCCCACCAAATATTGAAATTACTTCTCCATCAGATGAAAGCATTATATCTGGCGTTGTCACAATACAGGGCAAAGCATGGGATGTGGATGGCAATGAAACAATACAAAAAGTTGAGATAAGAATAGATGGCGGCAGCTGGATAATTGCAAGTGGAACAACTTCATGGAGTTATTCATGGGATACAACAAAAGTTGCTAATGGATTGCATAAAATAGAAGCTCGATGTTATGATGGCCAGGATTATAGCAACATAGTTTCGATAAATGTAACTGTAAACAACATTGTAAATACTCCCCCTGTTGTTTCAATAGATTATCCAAGTAATGGCAGCACTGTCTCTGGAGAAATAATTATTAAAGGAAAAGCATGGGATGAAGACGGAAATGAAAGCATTGTCAAAGTGGAAATAAGAATAGATGGAGGAGAATGGCAAAATGCTACAGGAATATTGAACTGGGCATATAAACTGGATACGAAAAAACTCAAGAACGGAGTGCACACCATAGAAATAAGAGCATATGACGGAATAAATTACAGCAATATTATAAAAATTAACATAGATGTACAGAATAAGGAAAAGAAAGGGATACCAGGGTTTGAACTAGTCATTATAATTGCAGCAATTGCAGCAGTTTTGATAAGGAGAAAAATAGAAAAATCTATATGATTGACAGCATATAAAATAAAATGCCGATTGCAGAGGAGCTTGCAAAAAAGCAGCGCCAGATTTCCATAGCTGAATTCTTCGAGAGAAATAAGCAAATTCTGGGATTTGATAGTTTAACTAGAGCTCTCATAACATGTGTTAAGGAGGCTGTCGATAATTCATTGGATGCATGTGAAGAAGCTGGCATTTTGCCAGATATAATTGTGGAGATAAAGCAAACTGATGGAGATGAATACAAAATCAGTGTCGAGGATAACGGGCCTGGCATTGTCAAAAGCCAGATTCCTCATGTTTTTGGCCGCCTTTTATACGGCTCGCGCTTCCACAGTTTGAAGCAGTCACGCGGGCAACAAGGCATTGGCATATCTGCAGCTGTACTATATTCTCAACTAACTACAGGAAAGCCAGCTGTTATAACATCAAAAATAGGTGAGGGTTTTCCAGCCCATAAAATCGAGCTTATCATTGATACAAAGAAAAATCTGCCACGCATTATAAAGGAAGAAATGGTCCACTGGAAGAAAAAGAGTGGAACAAGAATAGAGTTATTCATAAAAGGCAAATATGTAAAAAACAGGAAACAATCAGTTTATGAATATCTACGAAGTACAGCCATTGTAAATCCGCATGCTCGCATTACATTCATTGAGCCAGATGGAAATGAAATAGTTTTTGAGAGGGCAGTGGACAAACTTCCTGAGCAACCAAAAGAAATCAAGCCTCATCCATATGGCATTGAGCTTGGCACCCTTTTAAAAATGCTGAAAGAAACAAAGGCAAAGAAAATATCCACTTTTCTGGCAAACGAATTTTCTTCAGTAAGCCTACAAAAAGCTCGCCAAGTGGTGGCGAAAGCTGGTATAGATGAGAATAAAGAACCAAGCAAAATAACCCTGGACGAAGCAAAAAAAATTCTCGAAACTTTCAAAAAAATCAAGCTCATGGCACCTCCAACTGATTGTCTCTCTCCTATAGGGGAATCGCTGATAAAAAGAGGATTGAGAAAAGAGACGATGCAGCTCTCTCCAGAATTTATTTCTACTGATACGCGCCAGCCAAGCGTTTTTTCTGGCACACCTTTCATGGTTGGGACTGGCATTGTTTATGGAGGAAGTTTACCAAGAGATGAAAGGGTGGAAATATTAAGGTTTGCCAATAGAGTACCTTTGCTTTACCAAGAAGGAGCCTGTGTTATAACAGAGGCAATAAAAAATATTGACTGGCGCCGCTATGGCTTAGAGCAAAAGGGTGGCAAGGGCATACAATATGGTCCAGCTATTATACTTGTTCATGTTGCCTCTGTAAATATTCCTTTCACT
>JAPDJQ010000090.1 GCA_029259015.1 Thermoplasmatota archaeon
GCCAAAAAGCAAAATTTGTTGATTATGGAGTAACAAACTTTGGCACTCCTTTGTTTTTCAATGCTGAATTTGCAAATGCCGATGCAAAAATTTTGATTGGAGATGTAGAATATCATTATTTTGCCGGATATGGAGGAGGGCGCAAGAGTGTGCTGCCTGGTGTGGCTGCTGAAGTTACCATAGAAACAAATCACAAGAGAATGTTTCATGAAAAGTCAAGATTTGGTATACTTGATGGAAATCCAGTGCATGAAGATATGGAAGAAGCTGCAGATATAGCAGGTGTGGATTTTTGTTTGAATGTTGTTATGAATAGCAGGCATGAAATTGTTGGGGCTTTTGCTGGAGATCATAAACATGCTCTCCGCCAAGGAGCAAAGCTGGTTGATGAGATGTATAGGGTGGAAATAGAGCAAAAGGCGGATGCTGCCATAATTGCTGCAGATGGTCATCCTCATGATATAAATCTATATCAGGCAATGAAAGCTATACAGACTGTAATAGATGTTGTTAAAGAAGGTGGCACGATAGTTTTGATTGCTGAATGTAAAGAAGGACATGGAAGCGAGAAATTCTACAATGAAATGGAGAAGTATGAAAGTAGCGAGGAAATAAAAAAAGATTTGCTCAAAAAGTTTGTAATGGGGAAGCACAAAGTATATTACATGCTGAAAGCCGCTGAAAAAGTTAAGCTTTATACTATAACAGATATGGATGAGGAAATGGCTTCTCATTTCAAAATGGAAAAAATTGGCGAGGATGAGATTCTGGATAAGATTTATGAAAGGCATGGCAAGGAAGCAAAAATTATAGCATCTCCTCATGCTACAACAACATTAGTAGCATTGAGGTAATTCTACTTTTTCTCCTTTTGTCTTAATGAAATGTCTCCTCTCGATTCATAGATGATACCTTTTTCAACTGTATTTTTAACTACCTCCTCAATCCTACCTATTGCTTCTTTAATTTTATTCAATGCATGACTAGCCCTATCGGAGGCGCATTCACATGAAAGCACCTCGATATAGCCTTTAGCAATGGCTATTGGATTGAGGAAATAATGAGCAGCTTCCTCAAGAAATTTCTCCCTTTCCTTCAGCGCTTCTCTTTCCTTTTTTTCTGCTTCTTTTCTTTCATCGCTAATAATGCCGGTTAATATGGAAACTATGAAAAAGATAAATAACTGCGATAAATGCGAAATAAATCTTTCTTTCCCCACATCAGCATAAAAATCGCTCATGAGTAAAAAGAAACCCAGGAAAAAAGCATTTACTGAACCTTTTTTACCCCACCAGAAACTGGAAAGAATCGCTGGGATATAAATAAAATGCGTGTAAAATATTTCCTTTTTTATAACCAGAGTATAATAGGAAATTAGCCAGACACTGAAAGAAGAAAGGAAAATAACAATCAAAATTTTCACAATATCATCTATTGAATATCGAGAAGAGTTAGAGGATAAATGAAGTATGCCCATAGTATATTTAAATTTTTTTCGTATTTATTTATTCCGCTTTTCTTGCTTTTAGTTTCATTCCATATAAATTGCTGGCTTATAGGGCATTGCATATTTTCTTTTATTTGCTGGATCAGGGCATTCCCCATCCTTGCAAATATAGAAGGATGCATTAAATTCTTTTTCCAGAAATTCTTTCGCTCCTTCAAAATATGTCTTTTCGTCGATTCTGATAAACTTTTCTTTTCTCATTTCCTGTATCAATTTCGCTGCATACTGTGAAGCTTCTTTCATGTTAACGTTGAGTTTTTTCACTTCATTCATCAAATTTTTCATGTTTAACTGTCCTTCTTTTTCCAGCTGCATTGCAATGTCAACAACATCCCATTTCCAGTCTGGAGCAAGATAAATGTAAATTTTACTTGGCCTTATGCCAGTAACTTTTATTATTTCTTCTATATCCTCCATTGTTTTTATTAAAACCTCCTCTGCTTTCAAAACAGCATAATCTATCTCATCATGCTCTGGGTACTCCTGTAAGGAAACAAATTCATCATTTCCAAGCTTTTCCCACATTTCCTCAGCTATGTGAGGTGTGAAGGGCGATATTGCCTTAATCCATTTCTCAAGCAATTGTTTAACAAGCTCTTTATTTTCTCCTCCTCTCTTTATATACCAGTTGAATGCATTGTAAATTTCAAAGAATAGAGCATTTGCTGCCTTTCTCAGCTCGAATTCCTTCATTGCCTCTTTTGCTTCCTTTAATTTTTCATTGAATACAGCCGCAATCCACTCATCTATTTTGCTTTCCTTTCCTTCTATTGCCACAAGCTCTTCAAATAGATTCCATATCCTCATCAACCTTTTCCTATATTGCTCCACTGCCTCGCTGTCCCATTCTATGTCAACAAATGGGCTGCCTATATGAGCATAATAAAGGCGGAGAGCATCTACTCCGTATCTTTTGGCAGCATCTGGAATCGGCTCAGCCCCTCCCTTTGATTTAGATATTTTCATTCCCGCTTTCTGCGTAATCCACCAGTTTACGAAGATGCCGCGAGGCCAGTATTTTTCTGGCATAATGGCAACATGGTTCATTATGAAAACTGGAAAATGAACTGTCTTGTGTTCCTTGCCGCCAAGATTAATATCTACAGGATACCAGTACTCAAAATCTTTCCTTATCTGCTCCCATATTTCATTCTTCGGCTTTCCTTTACCAAGAAATACATAATCAAAGAATTCATCATCCATCTCCTCTGCTTTTATCTTTCCTTCATTTATATATTTGGAGATTATGTAGTAAGCAGGATATAGAGTTGAGTCAGAAATGGGCTCAATAACCCAGCTTTCATCAAATGGAAATGGTGTTCCAAGCCATGAACCCTGCCTTATGCATGCTCTGTCTCCATACCATTCCAGAATTTTCGGCAATTCTTCCTTGTACTCCTTTGGATAAATGTTCATGCTCTTAACCCATTCCTTGCTTTTTTCTGTAAGTTCCTCATCGCTGTATTTAATGAACCACTGATTGGGCACCCTTTTTATAACAACTTCTTCCCCACATCTGCAAACAACTCTCTTTGAAAATTCCCTCATTATCGCTGCCATATTATTAGCCAGCATTTCCTCCTTTATTTCTTCCTTGGCATCATTTACACGCATTCCTGCATAGCCATTGCAATTCTCCTTCATCACGCCCTTGTGGAATTCTTCTTTATAAATTATCTGCGTTGCCTCCTCAAGCTTCTCCTCCTCCATCTGATTTTTTATATCCATTTTTTCAACAATTTCCTTTGCTGGAATTTTATAGCCAGCTATATCTATAATAACAATGGGCTCAACAGGCATTCCTATATCGCGCAGTGCAACATAATCATATGGAGCATGTGCAGGAACACTCATTACTATGCCAGTAGCAATATCAGGGGAAGCAAACTTTGCAGCAAAAATAGGAATTTCTTTATTGACGATGGGAGCAACGCATTTTTTGCCAACAAGCTCCTTTCCATGAATTTTTCCTATAATCTCAACATTCTCCATCTGATAGCTTAGCTTTTTGGCTGCCTTTTCCGAGAGAATCCATTCCTCATCGCCAACCTTGGCCACAACATATTCTATCTCATCATTCACCCACATGTTTGTAACGCCAAAAATTGTTTCAGGGCGAAGAGTAGCAGCAGGCAAGATTTTGCCATCAAACTTAAATTTTATAACGATAAATTCCAGAATCTCTGCATCTCCTCCTTCTGATATATCTGTCTCAGATTTATCAACAGCAACTGGCCCGCAATTTGGACAGTAAGGAGCAAAATGAGGTTTCTGAATTAAAAGGCCACGCTCATTTAGCTTTCTGAATTGCCACTGTATGAATTTTTTGTAGCCAGGCGAGATTGTATCCATGAGGCGGGTATAATCAATGAGAAAACCAAACTTCTTCCAATAATCCTCAACATATACCTGACTGAAGAACTTGACCACTTCTTCTGGATCAGATAATTTTTCAATAATTTCTTCCGGACAGCCATTGTTGCGAAGATACTGCAACGTAGCTTCATCTTTCCTTGCTACCTTTTTCGCCAAGCTAACGGCAGGCAAACCAGTAGCATGAAAACCGGCAGGAAAAATAACATCGTAGCCATTCATTCTCATGTATCTTGCGATTATGTCTGAGTAGGTAAAACCACGCATATGGCCCACGTGCAAATAGCCAGAGATGCCTGGATATGCAAAATGGATAAAAAACTTCTTTCCTTTCTCCTTCTTTGCTTCATATATTTTGCTACTGAACCATTTTTTCTGCCATTTCTGCTCTATTGCCTCAAAATCCATCATATGGAAAAAATTGGGCATTATATAAGATTTGCTTATTGCTTTCTGACGATTTCATCAACAACTCTTGCCATTCTTTTTGTCTCAAGCACATCATGGCATCGCAGTATATCCGCTCCATTTGCAATTGCTGTTGCCTCTGCTCCCAAACTTCCCTCAAGCCTTTCTTCCACGCTTGCTTTTATAATATTTCCTATGAATGTCTTTCTGGATATTCCTATTAGCAGGGGCTTTCCCAGGCTTTTGAGTTCCATTAAACGCGCTATTATCTCGCAATTATCCTCTATACCCTCTCCTGTTCTTTTTCCAAACCCTATGCCCGGGTCTATTATAATTTTGTTATCATCTATTCCATTTTCAACAGCAAAATCTATTCTCTGCTTCAAAAATTCATAGATTTCCTCCACCACATCCTCATAATATGGCTTCTCCTGCATGTTCTTTGGCTCCCCCTTCATATGCATTATGCAGACAGGCACATCATACTCTTTTATGACCTCTGCCATTCCTTCGCTTCTCAAAGCCTTTACATCATTCACCATATCTGCTCCTTTCTCTATTGCCTTTTCTGCTACCTCTGGCTTGAATGTATCTATGGATATGGGAACTTTTACTTCCTTCTTTATTTCCTCAATTACCGGCAACACTCTCTTCATTTCCTCTTCAGCATCAACCGGCTGAGAGAAGGGGCGCGTTGACTCGCCACCAACATCAATTATATCCGCTCCTTCTTTCTCCATCTGCTTTGCCCTTTCAACAGCATTTTCAAGCGTGCTGTATTTTCCACCATTATAGAAGGAATCGGGTGTCACATTGAGGATGCTCATTATATAGGTTTGCTCTCCAAATCTGAATGTTTTGCTGCCTATTTTCATCTCCACTCTTTTTTCAAGATTTTCCATAATTTTTTCTATTTCCTCGCCTATTTTTTTAAGCCGATCATATTGCTTCTTTACTTTATTCGCCACCCTAACCATCTGCTTTTTATTTCCCATAAGCAGAATATCTGTTTTTTCTGTGTATGGTGGCAATGCCTTTTCAGCAATTGCAGCATCTCCGCCGGCAGCAAGCATTTCCTGCTTCAGTATGATGGCATCCTGCGGCATCATTTCTTTGAATTTTATGTTCAGGTGGAATAATTTCGGCAGCATGATTTTAATGGCGTCTTCATGCACTCCTATTCTTTTCAGCTCTTTTATCGCTTCATCCACATTTCTTATTACGCGCAACATGCTATCACATCGTTTTTGGCAACAGAGAGCCATGTAAGGTTATATTTGAAAGGATAAAGGTTGCAGGAGGTATTAAAGCAATTAAAGCAATGAAGGGATTTATTACAGTTAGCATTATTGGAACCAGCGAAAAATTTATGTAATAATGCAATCCGATATACTTTCTTACAGTGTTCCTGATAAAAATTTTTATTGATAGAAGGCGATAGCTCACATAAAGCATGGCAATGCTCAGCACAACAAGCACAACAATCTGTATGGATTTTCCCTTAAATTCTTCAAATGCATAAAATGGATAGAAAAGAAAGAGAAGATATATCGTCTGCAGCGCACACGCCAGAAATTTGAATGAAAATGGAATGAAAATTTTTTTGTTCTCCACTCTTACCCCAAGTTTTATAGCCAGTGTTTTCGCCTTTCCCTTATAATCATGCTCCGCATCTTTTAAGCCGCCTGCTATAAATTGCATGAATAACACCTGCAATGTGCCAAGCAATGCAACAATTAATGCAAGGCTGCTTAATTTGCCTACGGTCAATGCTCCATACAATATAATAAGAAATATGCCAGCTGCCACAAATATGTCCATTGCAGGCTTTTTTTTGCTTATGAAATCATATATGGTTATTGAAATAGCTGAAAAGATTAGCAATATCATCGAAACAAAATTGGAATAAATATATGCAACAAAAATTGCCATGATGAAGGATATAATTAGCATTGAAATGGTGAAAATCCACGCATTCCTCAAGCTTATTTTACCGCTGACCAATGGCCTGTCTTCCAGCTCTTTTGATAACCTATCTATTTTGTAATCAACTATATCATTCAATGCAAATCCATAACAATGTCCAAAAAAACCAACAAGGAAAAAGAGGAATAGGCGGAATAAATTTCCTTCTCCATTACTAATTGCTCCAAGAACAGGAGCTATTGCTGTTAAGCCAGCATTGAAGGAACGGGAGAGTTTAAGATACTCTTTTATCACATTCTGTATATGAAAATTCTATATTTTATTCTATCTATGTATGCAAAAAATGCTTTTCATCATCTTTTCATCAGATTCTGACCCTTTCATCACTTGTCAGCATAATTAAATGCCTAACTCATTATAATTTTTATGCCATCATATATGAAATACAGTCCAAAGAAAAGCATAAGGATGAAAGAAGTAGCAATCAATCCTTTCTCCACCTTCCTGAATTTCATTCCTTTATTTGAGGAAAATGAGACAATTTCATACCATACAAAATCGCACATTTCATGAAATATTATTAGTGAGATTAAACCCACTATTCCAAAAAAGGCAGCATTAATGGCTAAGGTAAAACCAACTGTAAGCCACCACATTATAAAATATGGATTTAATGTGCTCAATGTAAATCCTGCAATAAAACCCTTAAGCTGTTTCCCCTCTTTTTCTTTCAGAGCAGAAAATGCAAAGTATAACAGGATTATGCCCCCTGCTATTCCAATTGCTGCTCTTATAGCATTGCCCATTTCAATTTTTCCAAAAATGAATAACGTAATTATTATTGGCACCTCTATCACCGCATGTCCTGTAGCAATTAACAAGCCAGCGTGTTTGCTTTTTCGCCCCTCTGCTATTGCTGTGGCAAAAACAGGGCCCGGCATTAAAACGCCGCTTAAGGAGACAAGGACGACGGTGGCAATGAAGGCAATATAATCCATAGGAATATATATGCAGTATAAATTAATTTCATGGCAAAGTATTGCCCAAGATGTGGCTCTAGCAATGTTGACTGGGTTCTGCCCCAAACATGGAGTAAGTGGCAATGTAAGGACTGTGGGTATATAGGAGTATTGATTATAGAAGATGGCGAACTTGCAGAAGAAATAAGAAAAAAATGGAAAGATAAAAAACCATAATTATTTAAAATCATTTTATATTAAGGTTGTGGGAAAATGAACGTGACAGATTTCATAAATTTGCCGGTTTATACCAACAGAGGTATATATGTGGGAGAGGTGAGAAACGTTTTAATTGATGTTGATGAAAAATGCGTAGCAAAGCTTATATTAACAGAGACAAACAAAAATATTGTTGAAGGAGGCATGGATGTTGCAGTGCCTTATAGATGGGTAGCAGCAGTTGGTGACATTATAATACTGAGCTATTTTCCAGAGAGAGTAGAGATACCCAGTGAGAGTGAGGAAGAGGAGGAAGAGCAGGAGTGAGGAAAAAAATAAATATATAATTCCCAATATCAGATTATCTGGAGGGTTAAAAATGATTAAAAAACCGGTTATATTGGCTTTGGTCGGGGTCGTTCTACTTCTATGCCAGAGTAGCCATGCATTATCATGGGGTAAGATAGATGCAACCCCTGACACATCCATAGCATATGTTGAAAGATATGGGTTACAGGAGGTAAGGCTCACTGTTGAATACCAACCATATTATTTTGGTTATCTGCCTGCTTATGTTGAAGTTTCTGTGGAAGGCAGCCCAAGCTGGCTTACTGTAATAGCTTCTCCGAGAACCTTTGTTCTCCAACCAAAGACCCCAAAAACAGTAACTCTTATCATGCAGGTAAAAGAACATGATATCCAAGCTGGGCAATCTGGCACTGTAGACATTGCAATAAGAGGAAGGTTGGTTACAGGGGGAGTGCTGAGGACAATCGATGATGCAAAACTATCATTAATAGTTGGTTACAACCCATTTACTGAAATTGCAATAAGTGCAATACAGCCCATAGAGAGAACATCCCCAGATAGAGAATTGCCATTCATCATAAACATTTATAATTATGGAAATTCCCGTATCATTGTTGATCTCACTGCTGAAGAAAAGCCAGGAGACTGGAAATATGTTATAAGCCCATCTACAGTTGTTATTGAGCCAAAGCAACCAGGAGATGACACATTCCCATATGCAACAGTCACAATTACATTAACTTCTCCACATGGAACAGCCATATCATATCATAATGACTGGGAGGATTTTGCAATAAAAGCAAAGGCAAGGGCAGAGGCACCATACTATGAATATCAGGGAGGAAAATGGGTTCGAAGAACGGATGAAATCGACTTGATAACAAAATATGAAACCACTGCCTATTTCTTGGCGAAAAATAAGGGATTCTATGTACCTGGCTTCGACGTGCTGATAATGATGGCAGGGATTGCAATAGCCGGCTTACTTATTGCCAGGAAGAAAAAGTAATATGCGAATTTTACCCCTTCTTTTCTTCCTTTTACTTCTTATTCCTCTAACAGATTTTGCCTCAGCAAAAGAACCATTTGCTCAGTTTATAAATTTACAGATTGATCCTGTAGATGGCACAACAGCAGAGATAGAGCCGACGAAGGAATACACCTTTTATTTCAAATTTTACAATGGCGGCTCAATGAAAACGAATCTATATCTGTTTTATGTTGAATTTAGAGTGGAAGTGGAAGGAGAAGGATGGGAAGCATATGTTTCACCAACATGGGATTTTTTCTGGCCTAATGAGACAAAAGTTGGGAGAGTAAGAGTGGCGGCTTCAGCTAGGCCATCTAATTATGCCACCATACATTTATATGGGCGACTGCGCGACATATATGGCAATTGGCATTATGGCAATTTTACTTTCCAGGTAAAAGCCGCTCAATATCATTCTTTTGATGTGAGGCTGAACCAGACATTTATAAAAGGGAGGCAGGAGGAAATATACACTGTTCCTGTGAAAATAATAAATTATGGAAATTATGAAGATAGATTCTATATAAATACTGTTTATGCCCCCCAGAGGTGGAAGGTTGCATTATCTCAATCCCCTATAATAATACCCCCAAGAGGAGAAGTTACAGTTTATATGTATTTTGCAATCCCTCATGAAGGAGTATATGTCCAGGAAAGAACCAGTTTTATAATGCTGGAAATTAAATCCGAGGCAGCAGCAACATCAAAAACAGTGGCAGTTATTGTTGCAGTGAGTGGATTTCATCTTACTCTGGGCCAAATAGTGGCCTTGCTGAGTAGTATGCCTTCTTTGCTTTTGCTTGCCTTTATAGGAATAGTAATACACAGAAGGAATAACCCCTTCACATATCTTCCAAAACCATGGAAAGAAGAGGAGGAAGAAATTGCTAAGCTCAGTTTGCCTCAGAGGAGAAAAATACTAAAAGAAATGAAAGAAGAATGGAAATCTGCAAAATATTTCATGAAATGGAAAATTAAAGACGAAAGAAAGCTGGAGAAACTCAGGAAATTGAAGGAGATGAAACAGAAAAAACTGGAAGAGAAAATAAGAGCTGAGTGGAATTCTGCATGGATGCCTGTATACAACAAATGGAAGGAGGAGTGCGAAAAAATAAAGAAGGAATATGAAAAAATGAATAGCAGGCTAAAAGAAAAGATTGACAGAGCCAGAAGAATGGGAATAAAAATCGATGTTACTTTGCCTGAACTAAAATATCCTCCAGAGCCTAGAAAACCAGCTATGCCAAAAATTCCAGAGTACAGACTGGATGAAAGAAGGCTGATACTGATTGAACCAGATGAAATAGAAATTGAAAGGATTCTGGTGCCAGTAAGAAAGAATAAAATCCTGGCAAGAAGAGATGTTACAAGAATTGAAGAAATGAGTAAGGAGATTATGGAAAGAATGGCTAAATCATTTGAAACAATAGAAAGGAGGGTTGATGCTGAAATAGCGAAGGCTAGGCGAGAAATGGAAAAAAGAAGAATAACGATTAGAAGAGAGAAAGAAAAAGAAGAAATGAGGAAAAAGTTTAAAAAATGAAAAAATTGATGTTGCTGCTGGCTATTTTTATACTTCTGCCATCTTTTTCAGGATGCTTATTTGAAAAAGGAGATAGAGATAATGATGGTCTCCCCGACAGCAGAGAAAAGGAAGGATGGGATATTAATGTTGTATATCCAAAAGAAAAGAATATCACAACATACCATGTTGTATCAGATCCAACAAAGAAAGATACTGATGGAGATGGTTTGACAGATTTGGAGGAATTTTTATATCCTGGAGGAAAGGCGACAGATCCAACAAAGAAAGATACTGATGGAGATGGTTTGACAGATTTGGAGGAAAAAAATCTCGGAACAGACCCCACAAGCTGGATACATGATGTAGATAAGGACGGTTTTATGGATTATGATGAAATTTTATATTATGAAAAACAAGGTATAAGCCATGAAAAGATCCTGCAGTATCTACAAACAAGTGATGTGGATAAAGATGGAGTGCTAGATGGATATGATATTGATCCTTTGAGGGATTTAAAAATAAAGGTATGGATAAAAGCTCTCATAATAAAATCTAATATGGATGAAAGCGATGGGAATATCGAAGTCACAATAAATATTTCCACGGGAGAAGACTGGGCAGAATTTCCATCAGGAATCCCATATTATATAGTTCCTGTGAATAAAAATGAGAGCATAAATTTCAGCTGCATACTAGATATAGATGATATAGGCGTTCCAGGGAATGCCTCCAGTGCATTTATGATAGTAATTAAAGATCTAGATGAAGGGGCAGAAATGAAGTTGATAGACACTAAAGACGGCATTCCTCAATATGATTTTGTCAGGGTCTTTAGTGGAAATGAAGCAGTTTATGCAGTAGATTTCAATATTTTCACAGATTGTCATGCGTATCATACTGGCGGCGTCGATGGCGAGTTATGGTTTGAGATAATGGATGTTAGTGAGCCCGTAAAGAGTTAAATTCTTATATAGTTAAACAATGCATTTAACATGAGAAAAAAGCTAATGGCAGCTGTGATTTTAATTGCACTCGTTCTTCCTTCAGTGGCAGTTGATTTTAAAAACGTCTCAAAAAAAGAGTTTATTACAAAAGAGATGGGATTAACAAATGGTCCACAAGATGTAGCAATTGTTGTTGAAATAAAAAGAATAAGGAGTCTCAATATGCACAACCAAACTGTATACCTGAAAGTGCTTATAGATGGCAAAGATAGCATATGGTGGAAGCAAACATATAAAGGCATAGATATATGGCCTGAATGGGCTTTTGCCTATAATATTGTTGAATACAAAGAAAATAAAAAGGTGCCAATTCAAATAGAATTATGGAGAAAAGGAATAATGGATGAACCATGCGATATTTCAAAGAAGAAAGGAGATTATCTATATGGTAAAACGCTGACAATATTTTATAACCTAACCAGCGGGGAATGGAGTGGAGATGATTTTTTGGGAGATGGAAACGGTTACGGGCATAGTAGCGGAGGAGAAGATGGAAATTACAATGAAGATGATTATGAAATATGGTTTGATATCCGTGAAATAATTAATGGAAGCTGGTGGGGAAGAGAAGACCGAATGACTTACTGGGAAAAAATCAAATATGGTTTAGATCCAAACAAAAGCTATGGAAGCGTAGATTTAGATGGTGATGGAATACCTTCAGACTGGGAAGATAAATATGGTTACAATCCATTGGTGGCGGAAGATCACAAACATCTCGATCCAGATAACGATGGACTAGATAACGTGGAGGAATATGAAACAAGCCAATGGCTTTCTGACCCATTTTGTCCAGATGTATTTGTTGAAGTCGATTTTATGAAAGCCAAATATCCATGGCAAAAGGACTATGTCTTACCAAAAGAGAGTCAAGAAATGATTATTAATGCATTTGCGAGGCACAATATAACCTTGCATTTTGATGATGGTTCAATGGGTGGAGGAGGTGACTTGATTCCATATGATAACAAAATGTATGGCGATGAATTAATAGCAGCTAGAGAAAAATATTTCCTTAATGGCGATCCAAACAACTGGAGAAGAGGTGTTTTCCATTATGCCATAATGTGCTGCCAGATGGGATGGGGCGGCAGGCCAGCTGGTGGGAGGATGTTTTATATCGATAGTTTTTGTGTTGGAGTTCAATATGTTCGTGACTGGCTGTGGAGCATGAGACTCCAGGGAAGTGATTATACAACAGCTTTAGCAAGTGTAACGATGCATGAGCTTGGACACACGCTGGGTTTATTTTCATTTGATGGTATTGATAATGAAACAACTCGCTTCCCATGGCAACGCGGCTATTGGATATGGGCAAACTATGAAAGCTGCATGAACTATAGATATGTTTACAAGTTGGTAGATTACTCTGATGGTGATGACCCAGATCACGATCAAAACGATTGGGAAGTTATAAGGGAAAGAATGCCTCGCTTTCAGGGTGATTGGTGGTGAAAAGAATAGCGTTTGTCTTAATGGTTGCCTTACTGCTGCTTGTGGGTTGTTTGGAAAAGAAAGAGAAAAATCCACCGTATATTGAGCTGAACATAGATGGTGAAGAAGGAGACAATGGGTGGTATGTAAGCAGCATAACAATAACTCTTAATGCATATGATAATGAAAGTAAAATTGAGGAGTTAAAATACAGAATAAACGGAGATATGTGGAAAGATTATGTAATGCCATTCAGGATACAGAATGATGGATTTTATTTCATAGAGTATTATGCAAAGGATGGGAACGGAAATGAAATTTATAAGAATATTACAATAAAAATAGATAAGACAGAGCCCACAATAAATTTCTCAAATTTTGAGCCCGGCTATATTTATTTCAGGGGCAGGAAAATGATTACACCCCGCATACCAAGAGATACAATGATAATAGGCGATTTTACAATAGAAGCAGAAGCAAATGACAATCTTGCAGGACTACAAAAAGTTGAGTTTTATCTTGGAGATGGAATAGCGTTTGAAGATAACCAGAAGCCATATGAATGGGAAATTGAAAGTGTCATAGGCGTGTATAACATAACTGCTGTAGCGTATGATTATGCTGGCAATTACGCAGCCATCACCATTCCAGAAGTGCAGATAATAAATCTCTAGCTGACTATCTTCTCCACTTCATTTCTTTCAATAGCCAT
>JAPDJQ010000064.1 GCA_029259015.1 Thermoplasmatota archaeon
TCCACGTGTGAAGGTTAGCCCAGTAAAATGATTGATTGTTCCACATGTATTTATTTCTGAGCCATCGTATAAAAGTATCTTAGAGGTGGTTATCAATTTCTCATTTTCTTCCAAAGGTTTTACTAATTCTCGTAACCAATCATCTTCTACTATGGTATCTGGATTTAAGATAACAATATATTCTCCATTAGCATGTTTAACACCTATGTTATTTCCCGCTCCATACCCTACATTCTCTCTATTTCTTATGAGTTTAACATCCGGGAAGTTTTCCTCGATGAAATCAGAAGTGCCATCACTGGAACAATTGTCAACAACAATAACTTCATGTGGATAATCTTGAGATAAAACTGAAGAAAGGCAAGGCTTCATATATTTTTTATGATTATGAGTTACAATTATAACACTCGCTAATGAAACCATTTAATCAACTCTTAAAAGATATATTTTGTTAACTTTAAAAAGTAAACTCATTTCTATCTCACTCTTCCCTCGCTTTTTCCACTATATGAGGTAAGACGTTGAGGAGCAAACTCATTAGAACAGCTAATGAACCCAATATTATGAGGAGAATAGTTGCCAAAGCTTGAGGGATAAGAAATATGCCTGTTTTATTATAGTACTGTATAGTTCTTATTCCGAAGAAGAAACCCAATAAAACAAGAATTATTCCAGGTACTCCAATAAATAGCAAAGGTCTTCTTTCTGCTATGAGCCAGATGACGTAGCTTAAAACTGAAGGGCCATGGGAAAATGGATTCTTTTTGGAGGTATTCTTTAAATGTTTGTATTTGCAGGAGATTCTTACTTCTGCAACCTTTAGATCATGGTCATTGGCAAGGACAAGCTGCTCGCTTTCTACACTAAATCCATTTCCTCTTATTCGCTTCGCAAATGTTTCTATTGTTTTTTTGTTAAATGCTCTAAAGCCACACTGGCTGTCTGTAACTTTTTTTGCCCCTATGCCTGTTGCATAGTCGAGGACTCTCTTGCCTATTTTCCTCCAGAAAGGCATTTCTGTGAGTCTTCCAAAACGAAAACCGATGGCCATATCTGCCTTGCCATCTAAAACTGGCTCAAGCAAATTTGGGATTTCATCTGCATTGTGCTGTCCATCTCCATCTAGAGTGACAACTATATCGAAGTCGTTTTCCAGAGCGTATTTGAAGGCTGTTTTCACTGCAGCTGCTTTTCCCTTATTTTCTTTATGCTTTATCACCTTTGCTCCTGCTTCTTGGGCTATTCTTGCTGTGTCGTCAACGCTGCCATCATCTATGACCACTACTTCATCAACATGGCGTTTTGCTTTTATGACTACGCTTCCTATTGTTGCCTCTTCATTGAAGCATGGAATGGCAGCCAGTATTTTCATTTTCTTTTCATTCATTTTTTACCTCATGATAAGCTTATGAAAGGGAGAGTGTTGTTGGCTGAGTGCATGAAAGGAATTGTTTACGAATGCAATTCTTTCATATGAACTTATGAAAGAGTGAATGGAATTGGCAAAGTGCAAATGCATGAGAAGCATCGGCCAGTGAATGCAATTCTTTCATTCATTTTTTACCTCATGAAAGATAGAGGGAAGAGAAGGACTTATGAATGAAGGAAAGGAGCTGGTAGTTTGCTTTCATGCGTGAAGGGAATTGTTTACGAAGGCAATTCTTTCATATGAACTTATGAATAAGATGGTGTTGTTAGCAGGATGCAAGGGCTTATGAAAAGGAATGGAAGATAAATATTTTTTCTTTCTTATGAAAAGGGTAAAGGAGTTGGCAACATGCTTACACACATGAAAGGAAAACGATGCGGAAGCCATTCTTTCTTAAGAGAGAAGAAAGTTTTTTCATTTCTTATGAGTCAGGGGATGCTGAGGATTGGACGCATAAATGAAAGGAATTTGCCAGCGAAAACAAACCCATTCATAATGAAAGAGGTGGGCGTTGTTAAAATGCATGAAAAGTCAGGTGCATGAAAAGAAATTTGCCAGCGAAAACAAACCCATTCATTATTTTTTATTTTCTTTCTTTTCTTCTTTTTTTTCTTTTCCCGGCATAGTATCAACTGGGTAACCGCTAGCCCTCCTATCATCAAATCAATTCAGGCTAGCGGATGAAGGAATTTATTGTAGTTTCGCCCAGATTGAAATATTTCTTTAGAATTTCAATGAAGATTTTTTTCTGGGCGGAAAATGTCATGGCATAAGTATCTTCAAAACCATCATATGATTGAAGTTCTTTGATCGCCAGTCTTTGCTGAACTTTAGTTATTTTAAAATTATCTGCTATCTCCGCCATAATATTTACCCAGTAGCCAAGCCTTTTTGCTTTATCTGGAGAAATGTTTTTTACCACGCCACATTTCACACACCAGGGATGTGGGGCTAAGCCAATGCCCTCTATGGGCAACCAGATTCTTTCATTTCCCCCACAGCTCTGGTGTATATGCATCAGCATATTATAATACTCCAATATTTAAAATTTTGCCACCCAAATTTCACATTTGTTATCTGGAGAAATTGCTTTATGACAGGAGAATATCCTGCTTTTATTATCATTTTTATGAAGTTATCATAAATTATGTCATGATATTGCATACCTTGATATATTTACATTTATCTTCATTTGTCTTATATTATTGTCTTATACTATGAAAAGAGGTTGAAGACTGTAACTTCCATGCTGTCTTTGGCAGTATTGCCATCTCTATCATACGCAATTACTTCCAGCAAGTGAGTATCATATACTGTGTCTTCATTCCACAGCCATTCATATGGCTCATCATAATCTGTAGCCATTAACTGGCCATCAACATAAAATTCAACTTTTTCTATGCCTGACTGGCTATCGCTCGCATAAACAAGCACATTTATCTTTCCCAACACAAATGTTTTGAACCATGGCATTGAAAAGTTTCCTTTATGGAAATGGTTTTCTATTGGATATAATATTTGCACTTCAGGCGCTTCAATATCTTTTGTTCTGAAGCTCCATATATCTCCTTTCATATTCATTCCAGATGCATCATATGCAACTACCTGCCAGTAATAGCGGGTAAATGGTTTCAAGCCATAAACTGGCAAACTTGTTTCAGATATGTTATCTGCAATCTTTGTCATCTGCTGCCCTTCCTCACCCAAATAAATTGTATAGTAGACGTCTTCACCATCTGGATCTCCGCCTTCCCATGAAAGTGTTGGATTTAATTCAACGCCAGTTGCATTGTCTGGAGGATATGGGTTGTATGGCTTGTAAGGAGGATTGCTTGCTCCTATTTCTATGGAGAAGTAAGCATATGAGCTTGTGCTTTCCTTTTCATCTTCAGCCTGCACTTTTATTGTATATTTTCCAATACGATTCCAGGTATGTTCTACAGCTACTCCCTCTCCAGATTTATAAAATTCTGTGGTGGTTTTTCTACCATCTCCCCAGTCAATGAGATATCTTATATCATCTCCATCTGGATCTATTGATTTCACTGTGAAAGTGAGAGCAGTATTTACCTTACCGGAAGATGGACCAGATATTGTAGGCGTTTCAGGAGGATTGTTTATAATGGCAGTTGTTGTATCAACTGCCTGCTGCCCATTATAATCTGTTACTGTAAGCTTGACTGTATATGTTCCCACGCTACTATAAGCATGAGTTGGATTTTGTTCTGTACTCGTTGTTCCGTCTCCAAATTCCCAATACCAGCTATAAGGCTCTGTTCCTCCAGATGCAGAGCCATAGAACTGTATGGTTTGCCCAGGCTTTGCTTTATATGGGCCGTGAGCATCTGCTACCAAACCTGGCTCATATATTATATAATATGCCTCATCATCTATTGGCTCGCTTACTGGTTCTCCATATTTTATTTTGAAGTAACCATTTATTCCTCCACTTGTTCCCCAGCTGTTCTTGCATATCCAGTAGCCACCAGCATCATCATAGCCTACAAGAACAACTGCATGGTATCCACGCAATGTTCCATAATAATGATAGTAAACCTGATCTGGCCATGCACTTGGATCCGCCCAGTAATCGTCAAAATCTGTATAAACTGCATATGTTACTATTAATGGCCCATAATTAACGAGAGCATTCTTTATATTTGTAGCCCCCGTTACCCCATCCCATTCATCTATTTTATAAGCCCTTTGCTGCCAGTCATCGCAGGTATCGCTGCAAGACAAATCTGTGCCATATAAAGCGCCATCATAAGGGAAGCAATCCTCATCTGGTGTGCCATATGTTTCAAGATAATTTAAAGCTGTTCTAACATACATTCCCTCATCGCATGTTCCTCCAGAGCAGAAAAAAAGATGTGCTTCTGATAAATCAACTGTTACTCCTGTTTTCCATTTTATTATTGCCTCAAAGGCACCATTGCATGCAAAGGCAACGCAAGCTCCACATGCCCCCTGATTCTTAACAGGAGTCATTATTCCATAAGTTCGCCAATCCCATGAAGGAGGGGCCATAAAATTTGCACTTAAATTTGCTGTGCTATTGCCCAACTCCTCTGGAATACAACCCAAACCATAGAGAAAAACCTCTTCATCTTCTCCATAAATATTGAGGACCGCCATACTTGTAGAAATAAGCATACCAACAATAAGGGAGACAACAAGCTTGTAGGCATCTCTCATGAGATAATAATGGGAAAGGGATATATAAACATTATTTTTGATTGCAATTTGATTGCAAACTATCCTGTCCAGTGATTTATTATTTCAACTATGTCTACAACATTTATTATTCCATCTTTATTTACATCCACCTTTGGATCCCAGTTTTCATCTTCTGATGTTTCCATCCAGTGCGTTATTACCAAGTATAAGTCAATGACATTAACTCTTCCATCCACATTTATATCCCACGGATAGCTTATTATGCATCTTGCCTTTGCATTTGTACTTGCATTTGGTATCATTTCATGATTGCCAAGTAAATCATAAGCTAAAGTGTAAAATTCGTAATAACCATCTGGAAGCAGGCTTAGATGCCAGCTGTAATTGCTATAGGATGTTCCATAATAAGTCCAGTTACCCCATGTTACATTATCTTGGCTGTATCTGTAATACAATGCTATCTTTTCCACTCCAATACCAATGTCTTCTGCATCAGCAAAAACATCAACGCTTCTATTATTAACGGCTATGCTTGTAATATATGATGAAGGAGCAAAGCAATCAACAAAAACATCATTCCATCTTACATCTTCAACATTTCCCGCTCTATCAATGCTGTAAAATTCTATTTCATACTTGCCACATGGAGTGAAATTATACATCTCTCCAAGCTCAGCGAGATTTATTGGATAATACGGTGGATAAGGATTCCATACTCCATATATCTGCCAGTTGAATAGTATTTCCCATCCACCATCCCATTTGAATACTCTGTAGAATGTTTTTGCCACGCCTGACCCATTATCAACAGCAACTAAGTCAATGGTTGTATTGTTCAGTATATAGTGCAGAATATATTCTCTTCCATCACTCAGAACTGTAACATTTATGACCTTTCCATAAAACTTCTTGTATGTATATGGAGGAGATGAAATAACAGGCGTATACACTATTGCCTCATCATAATTGCCCTCTTCACATGTAACATTCACATAATTTACAAGCGTGGAACCATTTTCAACGCTCGCCGGCACTTCAACATACACTTCTATAACAAAGCTATCTCCTGCATCTAATACGCCAATATGCCATTCATTGTTGCTTACAGTAGGCATTGGATTTGATGAAATGAAATTGACTCTGCTGTCATATACATCCTTTATTACAACATTGTTAGCCTCTATTAAACCATAATTTCTCACTCTTATTCTATACATCAAAGTTGAGTTAGGCTCTGTTGTAGCTGGAATGCTTTCTTTTGTTATAACTAACTCAGGAGCAGTGACTAACGTTTCCTCATATGTTTCATTTGTTTTTCCTTCGTCACACGTCACATTTACACTATTATTCAGGAAAATGTTGTTCTCCAGTGGCTTATGAACCTGGACTTTAATTTGAATTGTGTATGTATCTCCTGGTTGTAGTAGGCTAATATGCCATTCATTGTTGCCTACTGTTGGAGAAGGATTGGCAGAAATGAATGTGACATTTGGATCATATGTTTCTTTTATGACTACATTAGTTGCATTTGCATTTCCTGTGTTTTCTACTGTTATTGTGTAATTAAGGAATTCTCCTGGGCGAATTGGATCTTTGCTATCTACTTTTGTTATTGTTAATGATGGAGCATAAACAATCACTTTATGCTCTTGGGTATGGGTTACCTCCACATTACCAACATAATCCTCTGCATACCATCTCAGCTCATTTATTCCTTTGTTAACAATATGAAGCAGAACAGACACCACACCATCTGCTGGGTTATAATCATCAACGCCATTATCATATACTGTTTTGCTTTCTACAAGAGTATCAACAACACCATCTTTATTGCTATCATGCCATATTTCATAATGAACATATTTTACTCCAACTGTACAGTTTCCAATATCGGTGGAGTTAAGCCAGATATTGGTGGAAGAAGTTATATTGTACTTATCTTTACTCACAACTTCTTTAACAGTTTGTGGAGCAATTGCATCCACTCTGACAAAATTTATGTTTTTGTATCCTCTTTCCAGACACCAGAAAGTATCATTCTGCACACTGCTTATTTCTCTTGCCCAATCATAGAAAAGAATATTGATAAATCCGTCTCCATCCACATCTGCAACAGATGGAGATGTATGAATCGGACCATTTGTCAAAAAGGTGTTTACAATACTTCCATTTCCATCTATTTCATAAAGGTAGTTATCTTCTGAGCCAATAAAAATTTCAAGCCTTTTGCCTTTTTCTGGATAAAATCCATTTCTGAAAGGATTTCCTCTGAACATTGGCCATTCTTCAGCATAAGAAAATATCTCAACATCTGCTAAGGCTGGGGAGGAATATACTGCTCCGCCAGTTGTCACATTCCATAAAAGATTTCCACTGGCATTCAAACAATATACGTTATAATCATTTGAGCCAAATATTATTTCATATTCATAATCTGCATTTATATCTCCGATAGATGGAGAAGAATACACTGCTCCTCCTGTAGCAAAACTCCATTGCTGGAGACCAGTAACTCCATTCCATTGCAAACAATATACATTTCCATCATTTGAGCCAAATATTATTTCCAGCAAACCATCATTATCAATATCTGCCAGAGCTGCTGATGAATATATTGCTCCTCCTGTACTAAAATTCCATTCCTGTACACCAGTTAAAGCATCTATTATATACAATACTCCATTGAGATCCCCTATAACAACTTCCATATTGCCATCATTATCAATATCTCCAACAGCAGGAGAAGCAATAACTCTGCCAGCTGTATCGAAGACCCATAAAACATCCCATTCTATCCCTTCTACTCCCAAGCCATTGGGAAATCCAGGGAAATAGCCTGCATTTATTGTTATTCCCTCATCTATTCCATCGCTGTTGTCTCCATCAAAACACCACACGCTCCCATGAGGATTATCTCCAGCAATAACTTCCATGCCATCTACAGCAGGATTAACATCAACAATTGCTGGCGAAGAATGCCAGACATAGTTGCCGCCAGTTACAGGGCCGTTGCTTAAAGTAGGGAAAGACCATTCATACTCGCCATCTTCTATAACTTCAAGGAACCATCCGCTTGTAGTTCCAGCAGCTATTTCCCTTACTCCATCTTCATCCATATCTGCAATTGCTGGTGAGCTTCTTGCCTCATCTGTCATTGTATCCATAATATAGATTACATTTCCAAAAGCATCAAAACATCTCCAGGCACCTCTGGCTATGCTTCCATTTGGCATCGTCACCCTTATTTCATCACTTCCTGTAAAAATTTCCAGATTTTCATCTCCCGATAAATTGGCTATGGCAGGGGATGAACCAAATATAACATTATCTGGAGTGTGAACAACATTAAACTCAAACTCATAACGCCATTCTTCATTCAACACTACACCATAATATTCAATATTTCCAGCATAATCAGAGCTGTAATATATTATTTTATGATAACATTCCTCGTTAATTTTAATTTCAACAGAGATTTTTCCAAGGGCTGGATTTTTATCATAGGCAGAACTATCATACACTTTCCTGCTTTCCACCAGAGTCTCAAAAACGCCATCATTATCAGAATCTTTCCATATCTCATAATAGAGATATTTAACTTTGAAATTATCTGTTGCATTCAGCCATATTGAGGTCTGGCTTCCTATCCACTGTTTACCATCTTTTTCATAAAGAGGGCCAGCAAATTCTATTGTTGTTACAGGGGGAGTGGTATCTGTAACTGTTTCGCTCCTGCCATAAAAATGGATTGAAAAAAGGGAGATGACAATGAAAATTAAAACTCCCCACTTATATTTCTCACTCATAACATTAAATGGTTAAGTGCTTTTAAAACTTTATTAAAATAAATATTCAATATTTTGTGACGTAATTTTAACACAGTTAAATTTAGCTTAGAATGGACTTCTTTTACCAATTGCTTTCATTGCCGCCAGAGCAGCTTTTGCTCCTCCTGCACATGCTGTTATGATTTGTCTAACGCCATCAGTAACGTCTCCTGCTGCAAATATTCTTTCCACATTTGTTCTCCCCATTTCATCAACAATAATATATCCATTCTCATCTAGCTTCAAGCCAAGTTGTTTTGCAAGTTCATTCTGTGGCTCTTCGCCTATAGAGATGAATACGCCATTCACTTCCAGAATTTTCTCCTTATCACTCTTAACATCTCTTATTTTTATTCCCTCCACCATTTCCTTGCCAAAGATTTCTTCGACAACACTATTCCATATGAATTTTACACCTTTCTCCTTTGCTTCTTCTTCTAATGCCTTCTCTGCCCTCAACTCATCCCTTCTATGAATAACAAACACCTCGCATCCAATCTGGCGGAGATAAATTGCTTCAATAACTGCACTATTTCCCCCACCAATAACAGCAACTTTCTTACCTTTAAAGAAAAAGCCATCACACGTTGCACAGTATGATACCCCTCTTCCAGCAAATTCTTTTTCGCCTTTCACATTAAGTTTTCGATGCTCGCTTCCTGTACATAAAATGGCGGCTCCAACCACATATTTTTGCCTGCTTGTAATAACCTCAACGCCTCCATCCAGCAACTTCAATTCCTTTACCTCTTCTCCAAACTTCATCTCTGCATATTCCATTGCATGCTCCTTCATCTTCTCCATTAACTCAACGCCTCCTATGCTCTTGAATCCTGGATAATTTTCCACTTTTGGCGCTTCCATTGTCAAGCCGCCTCCCATTCCCTTATCAAAAACAACAACACTTGCCCCACTCCTGCCAGCATATATGGCAGCTGCATAACCAGCCGCTCCCGCGCCTATAACAGCGATTTCATAATCATATTTCATGGGAATAAAAATTACATCGTATTTAAGCTTTAAAGTTTAATAAATGAAAAGGGCTTTTTATCTTGACAGCTTTCCATGAAGGCATTCTCTCGACAATATTCTCTTTCCTTTTCATGAAAGGCTCCTGCCGCAATATCCACTCTTTCATATTCTTATGAATGAATCTATGAAAAACACAATTTCCGTTGGCAATTTCCATTCATGTTTTGCATCCTGCCAATGATGGCCATCCATTTCATTTTCTTATTCTACTTCATCTGCACTTATTTCTATTTCTCCTTCGCCCTTAAAAACTGCTTTTATTTCTTTGCTTGGAATGAGATTTATTTTATCGCATTTAACCGCAAGCCTTATTCCAAAAGCAACATCTTCATTTCCATATACATCAATTTCATTTATCGGCTTATTTTTTACCTTCTCCCCAATTTTCATTCCAATGCGGACATATTCATTAAAAACTTCCTTATTTTTTGCAATATTATATAAATCAAGGAAAATATCAGCTTTTGTGTCTCTAAGCGTGGGGCGAGCAATTCTCGCTTCCTTCAACATGCCTAAATTTACATCATATACCACATAATCTTCTTTCATATACTCTGCCCTAACAAGCAATTCTCCTTTTGGGGAGTAAAGCTGGCTTCCTCCCCAGAATGTTAAGCCTTCTTCTTCGCCCACTAAATTGCAATAAGCCATGAATACAGTATTCTCTATAGCTCTTGCTGGCAACACACTCTCAAAATAATTTTTGGAAATGGTTGGAGAGGCGGAGATGCATACAATTAAGTCAGCTCCTTTCATTGCCATCCCTTTTAACAACTCTGGGAAGAAAATATCATAGCATATACACATTCCAATGTTGCAATGTTTTGTTTTGAAAATCGGCGCATCTCTGCCTTCCCTAAAATAGAACTTCTCTTCAAATGGACCAAAATTTGCAAGAAAATTTTTCCTGTATATACCCACGCTGTCAGGCTGCACCAAAACAGCTGCATTGTATACTATGCCCTCTCTTTCCTCAACAGGCATCCCAAAAATTATGCTGCATCCTTTTTCCTTTGCAATTTCCTGTATTTTCTTAATCGATTCACCATCTTCCTTCTCTGCCAGCGAGAAAACTTCTTCCCTGCACATATAGCCAGTTAAAAACATCTCTCCGAATACATACAAGTCAGCATCTTCACTGCTAACTATCTTTTCAATCTTCTTTATGTTCTTTTTCTTGTTCCCAACCTTTGGATTGCCATTAATTAAGCAGACTTTCATCGCAAGAAATAAATTTAACTCTTTTATAACTTTGCATGCTTAAAATTGATGAAAAAGAAGTTGCTAAGACAATAATCAACTTTATTAAGGAGTATACTCAGAAAGCTGGCAGAAATAAAGTTATTATCGGGCTGTCAGGAGGAATAGATTCATCAGTTGTTGCCAAGCTTGCTGTCATGGCTTTGGGTAATGAAAATGTTTATGCATTATTTCTTCCAGATGTTTCCACACCTTTAGAAGATTTTGAGCACTCTCGCCTTATGGCAAAAATGCTGGATATAAATTATAAAACTATTGACTTATCTCCAATGATTCATTCAGTAACAAATGTATGCGAGGAAATGAATGAGATTGCTTTGGGCAATGTAAAGGCAAGGCTGAGAATGATATTTCTGTATCAGGCAGCAAATGTGAACAATGCTTTAGTATGCGGCACTTCAAATAAAACAGAGTTGCTTACTGGCTACTATACAAAATATGGAGATGGAGGAAGCGATTTTATGCCCATTGGCGATTTGTATAAAACACAGGTATATCAGCTGGCAAAATATCTGGAAATTCCTGAGGAAATAATAAAAAAGCCTCCTACAGCTGGCTTATGGAAAGGACAGACTGATGAGGATGAATTGGGAATAACATATGACAAACTGGATAGAATTCTCTACGGAATAGAAAGACAGATGAGCATTGAAGAAATAGCTAAAATTGCGGAAGTAGATGAAAGCGAAGTACTAAGAATATATGAAATGGTTAGCAAAATGGAACATAAGCGTAGATTGCCACCGATACCAAAAATTGGATTTAGAACAGTAGGCATTGACTGGAGATTTCCATTAAAGTTATAAAAATAAAAATTACAGCATCTTTTCCAGTTCTTCGTATTTTTTATGCAGTATTTTTAATGCTTCCTTTAAAGCATCTTTTGCAGTTAAGGAACCATCTGTTTCATATTGCATTATGATGCGATTTTCATCTCCCCAGACTTCTATTGCATTTTTTTTGCATGCTTCCATGCAGCTCTTGCACAAAATACAATTTTCAATTTTCTTTATAGAGAGCTTTTTCCTTTTTATTTCTAAAATGCCACGAGGACAGGCTTCAACACATGCTCCACATAAATTGCATTTTTCAGCGTCTATTTCAATTACAGGATGATATTTATATCCTATTCCACATACAACCTGCCATTTTGCATGTTCTTTGCCTATGCCTAGCTCTGCCTCTGCCTCCAGAATCAAACGCTGATTTTTCAGGAGTTTGACAATGGGTATATTTTTATCAACAACAGCCCACATTGGATCCTCGGGCCTCAAATCTCCAGAATAGACAATGCATTCTCCTTCCTTGCTTAAGGTATAATGCACTGTGCAACTGGGGCAACCTTTTCCTCCACAACTGCATTCCTTTCTGAAATTTAATAAATCTAAATGAGTGGGCAAAGGAATTAAACCAAGACGGTGGGCAATGATTTCATCGAATAGGGCAGAGGTATTATCATATATGGTTACAGTTTCAATTGCAAGCTTTGGTATATCAGCAATTAATGTTCTCCTAATTGCATTTACAAAATATGGCTTTGTATCTTCAAATAGAATTCTTGCATAATCATCTTTTAATTCTAGAAATTTAATCTTCATACCCTTCTTCCCCTTCTACCGCCTTTTTCCCTGCATCCATCATGTGGTAAAGGAGTTACATCCTCTATCCTGCCAATTTTCAATCCCGCTCTTGCTAAAGCTCTTATTGCTGCCTGCGCCCCTGGACCGGGGCTCTTGCTCCTTCCTCTTCCTATGCCCCTGACTTTTATATGAATGCCTTCTATGCCCTTCTCCTTTATTTCCTCTGCAACTCTTTGGGCAGCTATCATAGCTGCATATGGAGAAGGTTCATCTTTATCGGCCTTAACAACCATTCCTCCGGAGCATTTGGCGAGAGTTTCGGCTCCAGTAACATCTGTTACAGTGATTATTGTATTGTTGTGCGAAGCAAATATATGCGCTATTGCCCACTTTCCCATTTTATGTCTCCTCCTTCTTTACCAGTATCTTTTCTTCTGCTTTAGGCCTCATAGGATGCATTTCATCATTTAAAGGCGAGGAATATGAATATGTGATTTTATCCTCCTCTTCCTTTCTAACTAAATAAGAAGGAGTTCTCACCTTTCTTCCATCTACAGCGATATGGCCATGAACAATAAACTGGCGAGCCTGTTTTGGAGTCTTTGCCAAACCATG
>JAPDJQ010000127.1 GCA_029259015.1 Thermoplasmatota archaeon
GTAAGGAAGCAGCCATCGAAAAGGAAATGTATAGCGGACCAGTTGGTAATGCACCAAGAATTATAGCAAGAATAATACCCTTTAGTCCAGATGTTTTTCCAAGATATTTTACAACTGTTTCTTTTGATACCCATACTGCAAAAAGACCTAGTAATATCATTACGGCAGGAAGAATCAACACCATCTCCATGAAATAATCCCACAATGTATTGATCACTGGCTCCTTTCTATCT
Source organism: Thermoplasmatota archaeon (assembly GCA_029259015.1). GTDB lineage: Archaea > Thermoplasmatota > E2 > UBA202 > JdFR-43 > JdFR-43. Next base: position 234 of record JAPDJQ010000127.1, read on the forward strand.
GGAAAAATTGATAGAAGAACTATGGCGATTATCAAAATCATCCCTAATAAGATCCAATCTCGCATCATTCCTCTTTTTTGTTTTTCTTTTAAGTTTTTCTTCATAGGATGGCCCCCATAATCAAGGCAATGATAATTGCAATGACAAAGCTTATCCCGTTTCGGAGAATCGCCATCTTCTTTCCGAGCTCCTTTATTTCTAGAGGTAAAGTGATTGTCCCAATCATTGTTAATGTGGTGATAAAGGCTGCTACTGCACTAACTGACGCACCTTCCTCCAGAAGAGAAGCAGCTAAAGGAAAGGATAACAAAGCCGGAATATGTAATATTGCCCCAACAACTCCCACAAGTAATATGCCTGTTATTCCAGATCGCTCGCCTACAAATCTTGATATTTGATCGGGTGGCACAAATCCAAGAAGTAAACCAATGATAATTATAATTACGAACACCATAGGAAGCATTCTAATGAAAGATTTTCCAGCCATTTTGAGCGATTTTATGGCTTTATCCTTGTCTTTAGCAAATGCTATCAAAAGACCAGCGACAGCTATAATATTAATAATGACTGCAGTAACATTCATTTAATCATCTGCCTCCTCTGTTTCTAACAAATCGATTACGATTTTTTTCGTTTTTAATTTCCATGCTTTTTCTGGTGCCCCGCCGCCCTCTTCTATATACTCAGCAACTTCTATGATGCCTGCGTTTTTAAGTTCAGAAAGATGATAGTACAGCCCCGATTTCGTTAATTTTTCGCCCATTTTAATTAGATAGTCATAAATCTCTTTTGTGCTCTTTTTTCCTTCTCCAATGTATTCAATTATTAACCATCTAGTTGGAAAACGAAGAGCCTTAACAAAATTGCGGAGACGAAGCCACTTCGGAGGCACATTGTCTGGCGGTTTGCAGGGAATTTCATCGCACATGAAAATCACCATAATGTTACAGTAATAGACTGTAATATAACAGTAATATATAAAATTTTGGATTTAAAAACAGATAACATAGAGTAGGAAGAGTAGGACAGAAAAAGGATACATGCAGGTAAAATCGTGGAAGACTCAAGCTTTGCAAGAATTATATATGCATATCCAATAACTTTTCATGTTCATTGTAGATATAAATGATTGCGAGGAAATTATTGCAGGAGATAACTCCATTCTTAAGGAAATATTCAATCCATTGAAAGATGACATTGATGTAGGATATAGCTTAGCTCTTGCAAGAGTTAAGCTAGGCGAGATTACTTGCAAGCATAAGCTGAAAACATCATCTGAAGTGTATGTTATTTTGCGTGGAAAAGGAATTATGCATATAGATGATGAAACGGCAGAAGTTAGAGAGGGGCATATAATTTACATTCCTCCGAATTCTGTGCAGAGAATAAAAAACGCTGGCAACGAAGATTTAGTATTTTTATGTATCGTCTATCCACCATGGAGAAAGGAAGACGAAGAGATTCTTGAATAACGCCTCGTTACTCCAACTCATGAAATACTAGACCAGTAAGCAACTTTGGATCAAACCATGTTGACTTTGGAGGCATATTTTTGTTGGCATCTGCCACTGCCTCCAGCTCTTCGATGCTTGTTGGATGCAAATAAAAGACGGCTGCATTACCCTTTTCATCGACAAGCTTTTCATATTCTTCTCTGCTTACATTGCCTCCTACAAAGAAAATGTTTGGGTCTTTCCTCACATCTTTTATGCCCAGAATAGGCTCAAGCACCTTGTTTTGCAGAATACTCACATCTAAGCTTTCGACGATGCCATCCGGAATTTCTTTTGGCAAAAGCCTCCACCATTTGCCTTTGTAATACATCTGTATTTCATGCTTCTTCGGCTCTTCAATGCTTTCCATTTCCTCAACTTCAAATTCCTTTTTCAATTCATCAATGAAATCTTTTCTTTCTATTTTTCTTATCACCCTGTTGTATGGCAGGATGCGAACCTCATCATCACTTGCTGCAAAAATCATCACATATTTTGCCTCTCCGTTGCCATGCTTTTTCCAGTAGTGCCATGCTGCCGCTATTCGATGATGGCCATCGGCAATGTAGAGATGCAATGGTTTGAAAACAACTTTTATTTTTTGAATTATGGTATCATCGCTTATTTTCCATAGTCTATGGCGATAGCCGTATTTTTGGAAATCAACTATAGGTTGCCCTTTCATTACCTCGTCCATTATGGCTTTGATGTCATCATTTTTTCTGAAAATGGTCCATACCAGGCCGGTGTTGGCTTTTGTGGCTTCAATATGCTTTATTCTGTCCTGCAATGGCTTTTCTCTCGTTTCTTCATGTTTTTTTATTCTACCTTCCTCATAATCTTGCAGAGATACACATAAAATGAAGCCACGCTGCCTGAATTCTTCATTTCCTTCTTCATACAGATAAATGGAAGGCTCATCTTTTATCATTCTATGGCGGAATTTTTCAAAGGCAGCCTTTGCTTTCTTATATTTATCTCCATTTTCCTCCGGCAGAATTATATGAATAACAGAATCAGGATTTTTTCTTAGCTCTTCAGCCTCCTTTTCACTTATAACGTCATAAGGCTTTGTACAGAATGTCGCCGGGTCAGGATGGCGCAATCCCTCAAACCCTTTTACCTCCACCATAAAATGGCATGGAAATGGCATATAAAAAAATAGTGTTTGAAGGCGTGTTAAACGAATGAATGGTATGATGTTGCAATATTTTTGTCCATGATTAGAAAAATTATGCTCCATCATTTCAATTTCATGGAAATTACTTCAGCTGACAGAGCATGAATAACATGAGCAACACTTTTCCTTTCATTTATTTGCTACTTCAATGCTAAAAAAATTTTTATAGGCGGCAGAGATAAGGAAAAAGGAGGTGTTAAAATAGAAGAACTACTGTTGTTTTCATCGATAGTGATAGCGGGCCTCTCGTTTTTGCTATTTTTCATATCCGCAGTGTCATTCAAAAGGATAAGGGAAATCAAACTGCTTTTTATATCTATAGCGTTGCTGCTTTTTTTCCTGAAGAGCATTATAGCAATAGTGGAAAAGCTAGCAAATCCACTTATATTCGTTGACTTAATTATTATAGTGATGCTTTATCTGGCAGCTGCAAGAAAATGAAGGAAGATCATCTTGCATTAGAAACAAGAAAAAAAATTTATGATTTGATTTCCAAATCACCTGGACTTCATAAAAGAGAGATTGCTAGAGAGCTCAACATGTCATTAAGCACCATCGATTATCACCTCCATTACTTGGAAAAAAGGGCGATAGTCGTTGCAAAAATGGATGGTAAATATAAAAGATATTTTATTGCTGAAAAAACAGAAGCTGAAGATAAAAGAATAATGCCTCTTCTCCGCCAGGAGACGCCAAGAAGAATTATAATTTTTCTGCTGCAAAATCCAAAAGCAATCCATAAGGAGATATGCAAGCATGTGAAGAAAGCCCCTTCAACAGTCTCTTTTCATTTAAAAAAGTTGATAGAAGCCGGAATACTGGAGGAAATTTCTCTTGGAAAGGAAAAAGCATATGTTGTTAGAACGCCAGAGAAAATTGCTGATTTGTTAATCACATACAGAAGTACATTTTTGGATAAAGCTGTAGATAAGTTTGTTGATGCGTGGGCCGCCTTCGGAAAATAATTATTTTTTAAACATGTAGAATGATGCAAGCGCTATAACCAAAAATCCCATTGCAATTGCTGCAATTTTTGCAAATACGTTCTCCACAACAAATTCGATGCTTAGCTGATGATCGCTGAAATGAGGAATTGTTACAAGCACAAACATTCCTTCATTTGAAGAAACTGGCGATAGAATATAGTATTCTGGTTCAATGCCGTCATCATCGGGATTAAGTATATCCTCAAAATTGCTTGCCTGATTTATTCTTCTACCATCAAATTTTATTGTGAACTCATCAGAAATACAGACGTTTTTGCCCAGATTTATTTTTATTATTTTTCCTCCGCTCCTAGCATCTCCTGTAATATTTAAAATAATCTTTCCTCTGGAAAGTTTTGCAGGAGTTATGGTTACATCGCCAAAATAGGAAATGCTATCCACTTTATCTTCGCTATAATCAACAATCGTTATTTCCCCTCCAATTGTCTTATTTTTAAAAGCATCTTCCATTTTTCTTTCTTCTTCGAAAGAGAAACTTACAAGCATTAAATCTCCATATGCTGTGATATTCTCTTTATTTGTGACTATTGTATTGTCGCTCAGCAATGTGGCACTGAAGTTTTCTTTTTCCATTTTGACTATATTGTCTTCCAATTTTGTAACATTATAACTGAAATCACTCACAACTATTTTATCACATGTAACCCTAAGAAATCTTGTTGGAGTATCATGCAACTCGATTTTACATTCCTCATATTCTATTTCGAAAGCTGCGCCACTTATGTTAATATGCATTGCCTGTTTTACTAAAGCCTCCTCCAATTCCTTTTTCAAAAACGGATTTCTCTCGATTATCTTCTCCAGAGCATCAAAATACTGTATCGATATCTCAATAGATTCGTTTTTATAAATTATGTCCAAAATATGCTTTCCTCTAGAATAACAGGATATTTTCCCTTCTAATCCAGCTGGCATATACTTGCCAGTTATCTTCCCATCTTCCCATTTAAAATCTCCTATATCAATTGCTGAAGCTAAAGGAAGGAAAAGTAACACTGCTAGTGCAAGCCATCGCATATTCTTTTATGTTAATGTGTTTTATAAATACTGTCGTGCAATTATCGAAGGATAAAGATAAAAATTATATAAAGATGGGGCTATTTCATTTATTGGGACGAAATATATCCAATGAATCGTTATGAGCAGTTTGGTCTAACGGCAGGATGCCAGTCAAAAATGTAGCCATTGATGGAAAGAATCGTCTTACCAAAGATTTTGAATGTCCATTTCGCTTTAATTGGTTTCGGAAGAGAGGAGTTCCAGCCATACCAATAATTTCCATTATAATAGTTCCGCTGAATTTCTAACTTCAATGAGGCATTTATATTTACTATTACCTCTTCCCATTCTATTCTTTTTATGTTTCTTTTTATGAAATCGTTTTTGATAAAGTAGTTATTATAGCAGTAAAACCATATTAACAGTACATTTGCATTTTCTGCCACAATTTTGTTGTATCTTATTGTGTTATTAACAACCGGGAAATTGATTTCGGCCCCTGTACCCTCCATTTCAACTCCTGACCATGAATTTTTATAAATTGTATTATTCTCTATAATGTTGTAACACGCTCCATGAATGTATATTCCTCGAGAATTGCGGGAAATGTTATTACTATAAACGTGATCAAAATACCCTCCTAAATATAGACCCATGTTATTCTCGTAAATTAAATTATTAAACACTTCATTTGATATTCCGAAAAGCCCACTTATTTCCATTCCACGTCCTTTATTCCCGTAAACCTTATTGTAAGAAATTTCATTAAATGAACCCATTAGTTCGATACCTTTCGAATTATTGTAAATTTCATTATAGGAAATGGTATTATACGTTCCACTAATGCTAATTGCCCTTCCATTATTTGTAAGGATGTTGTGTATTATTCTGTTTTTATTTCCTCCTTGGCTGTTGATCCCAATAAACTCTCCTCCAGATATTGTGTTATTTAAAACAGTGATGCGATTGCAATAGTTCATCCATATCGGCGCATAATCGCATATAATATTATTATTTTCTGTAGTTACATTGGAGCAATGTTTGATCCAGATTCCTGCTGACCAACCTCCTCCTCTGATAGCAAAAATTCTAAAGTTCTTTATAACGGTATTATTTACTTCCACTTTTATTGCGTATTTACTTCCATTTCCATTTATTACTGGCTTTTCTCCATTTTCTTCTATTCCAATCAATGAAATACTTTTGTTTATTACAATGCTTTCGTTGTATATACCAGGATAGACATAGATAATATAACCATCTTTTGCATCATTTATTGCATCCTGTATGCTAGTATAATTTCCTTTTCCAGGGCCTCCTACGTATAAAACATTTGTAATGTTAGATGATGTTTTTATTTCATTTTGAGCTAGAGAAGGAAAAACAAGGAGCAATGAAATGAATAATGCAAACCATTTCATAATAAAAAAATAACGAGTATATATTATGATTTGTTGCATCTTTATTATGTTGATGCCGCTTTTTTATCGAATTCTCTCGAATAGCGAGGCAATAAGCAATGGAAACAAAACAGTTGCATCTCCCTCGACAGTAACATGCTTTGCCTTTTCTTTTACCTTACCCCATGATATCGCTTCTTTCATTCTTGCTCCAGACAAAGAGCCGTCCCATTCCACAGCAGAGGTGATATATACAGCAGCATCTAAGCCACCATGAAACTGAGCCCACCATATCAGATGATGCTTTGAAACTCCTCCTCCCAGAATAATCCCGCCTATTTTTCCTTTGTCAAAAAATATGTCTGCCAGTTCCTTTTCATCCTTAAAAACATCTATCTCAAATTTTTTCTCCTGGCTCAGCATCCACAGCTGCCAGCCTACTGCTCCATCTGTTATTGCAGGAATATAAACAGGAATATCATTTTTCCATGCCCAGTAGAGAAAAGCATTTTCTTTCAAATTCCTGCCAATTTCCCATGCAATTTCCTTGCTGCTGTATTTTCCTTCCTTCCCTTCAAAAATTTCGTGAATCTTTTTTTCTATAATCTCGCCGTAGCTCTCATTTGGAATGAAAATGTTTCCTAACCTATTTATTCCTTTTTTGTGGAGTTCCTCATCATTTGCATCAAAGGAACCATGATAATAGTCTTTAAAGCATCTTGCCAAATCATGGTCTAGACTTCCACAGGTTGTTATGATGGCATCAATGACTTTCTCTTTAACTAATTCCTTTATTACTCCTCTTGTTCCAGTTGCGACAATACATGCTGGAAATGTGAGGAAAATAAAATAATCTTCTTTTACCATCTCTTCAATGATATCTGCAGCTACTCCTATTTTCTTTGCTGAAAAGCCACCAGCTTTATAAAATTGCTTTATAAGTCCATCAACACTGCTTACATTTATATCAATGTCTTCGACAATCATAAAGTCTAAAAGAAAAGATATATAAAAAACTTAAAAGGGGGAGAGAGTTTAGAATTCCTCGCCCATTCCTTCTTCGCCCTTGCCTTTGCTCTTTGATACTTCTCTTGCTGCAATGACATCATCGATACGGAGTATCATTATTGCTACTTCAGTTGCTGACTTAATTGCCTGCTTACCTACTCTGAGTGGCTCCAGCACATTGAGCTCTTTCATGTCTGCAACATCTCCCTTGAATACATCTACGCCATAATGTTTCTTACCTTCTGAGTGTGCTTTGCGCAGCTTAATGAGTATATCTATTGGATCTATACCGGCATTGGTTGCCAGTGCACGTGGAACAACTTCGACAGCATCAGCAAACTTGTTTATTGCAAGCTGTTCCCTTCCTCCAACAGTCTCTGCATAATCGCGCAATGCCATTGATATTTCTATAGCAGATGAACCTCCACCAGTTATCATTTTGCCATCTTCAAGAGTTACTGCTATTACGCTAAGAGCATCGTGCAGGCCGCGCTCAATTTCATCCACAACATGCTCTGTTCCTCCTCTCACCAGTATGCTGACTGCCTTTGCCTGCTTGCATTCTGTAATGAATACCATTTTGTCCTCGCCTATCCTCTTTTCTTCAACCTTTCCTGCCTCTCCAAGGTCTTCTGGCTTAATTTCGTCCAAATCTGTCAATATTGAAGCTCCTGTTGCCTTTGATAATTTTTCCATATCTGATTTCTTTACTCTCCTCACTGCAAATATTCCTGCCTTTGCGAGATAATGCTGAGCCAAATCATCTATGCCTTTCTGGCAGATCAACACATTGGCGCCGGCATTCTTTATCTTATCTACCATATCTCTGATCATCTTTTCTTCCTGATCCAAGAATTTCTGAAGCTGTTCTGGATCTGTAATGCGTATCTGAGCATCTACTTCTGTTTTCTTAACCTCCAAAGCAGCATTCAGCAACAAAATCTTTGCATCTTTGACTACTACAGGCATATCTGGATGCACTCTTTCCTTATCAAGAATGATACCATTGATTAATTCTGTATCCTCGACTGCACCCCCCTGCTTCTTCTCTACCTTTATATTATCCAAATCGACTCTTATCTTTCCATTCACTTCTTCTGCCACCGCTCTAACTGCCCTATATGCAATTTCTGCCAGCATTTCCTTGTTTGCCCCTGCTACTTTACCGGTCATTGAAGTTTCTGCAATTTTCTTGAGCAATTCTTCATCATCTGGTTTTACTTCCAGTGCAATGTCCTCGAGAACTTCACATGCTTTTTTACTTGCAAGCCTGTAACCATCTGCTATGACTGTTGGATGAATGTCCTGGTCGATTAAATCCTGGGCATATTTCAGCAATTCTCCTGCCAAGACCACTGCTGTTGTTGTACCATCGCCACATTCCTCATCCTGAGCCTTAGCGACTTCAACAATCATCTTGGCAGCGGGATGCTCAACATCTATTTCCTTGAGAATGGTTACGCCATCATTTGTTATAACAACGTCGCCCATGCTGTCTACTAGCATCTTGTCCATTCCCTTTGGACCCATTGTTGAACGTACAGCATCAGCAATAGCCATTGCTGCCCTTATGTTATTATACTGTGCTTCCCTACCTTTTTCCCTTTCTGTTCCCTCTTTCAATATTAAAATTGGGGTTTTTCCTGTCATCATCTTTCATCACCGACGAGTATAATAATTCTTCTATATAAAATTTACGCCGAGAGCCAGTATCTCCGGAAGTAAAAATTTAAGAAAAATCAAAGCCCTGGGCAATATTCCATCAAAAGGAGAGGATGGAATATGCCAGAGCTCATGACAAATAATAAATTTTTCAAGAAATTAAATAGATTTTCCTTTAAATTTATAGAGGTGAATACAGATTTACCATTTTTAAATCTGCATTTTGTTATTGTGAGGGTTCAACAATAACAAATTTTCATGATTGATTTGAATAGGAATTAAAACCTTCATTGCTATTCCTTTCTTCGCATATCTCTTCCTTAGATTATCATTTTCTTCCCATTCGTCCATTCCTTTATTCCTGTAATACGCTCCCACAATTTCATATTCTTGCCTATTATACAGAAATTTGAGTTTGTAATCAATAGGTGCATTTGCTTTAAATCCTTTTTCTTTCCAATATCTGCTATATCTTTCTCTAATGTGTCTTTCTTCTCCTTTTTTACTATAAATCCATCCTTCTGTGGTTTATATAAAAACCTGAATTTGCCAGTCTATTTTCAAAAATTTTTGATGGCATAGTAGGAAATTTTTACCATAAAATTTAATACACAATTTTCATATAGGCAGAGATGGAGGAAATGCTTAAATATCTTGGAATAAAAAGCGTGGATGAACTTTTTGAAGATTTACCTCCAGAAATAAAAACAGATGGCTTAAATTTGCATGAGCCAAAAGAAGAAATGGAAGTCGAGATGGAAATAAAAAAAATTTTGAGTAAAAATAAATCCTTTTTCGATATGCCCTTCTTTTTGCCCGTAATAAAGCCACATTACATTCCTCCTGCTGTGGACGAAATTGTTTCGAGGCAGGAATTTTATACTTCCTATACCCCTTATCAGGCTGAGGCATCGCAGGGCATTCTGCAGGCAATGTTTGAATATCAATCCATAATAGCGGAGCTAACAGGAATGGATGCTGCCAACGTTTCAATGTATGATTCTGCTACCGCCTTAGGAGAAGCGGCTTTGATGGCTTACAGGATAAAGAAAAAAAGGAAAATTTTGATTCCTCGCAATATATTCTGGCATAAGAAAAAGGTGCTTGAAAATTATGCCAAAGGAGCTGGCTTGCAAATAATCGAAGTTGATTATGGTGAAGATGGAAGAATGAAACTGAACCATGAGGAAAAGGACGTTGCCGCCATATACATTGAAAATCCGAATTTTTTTGGCATAATTGATGACAGATATAAAGAAATTGCAGAAATGAGAGAAAGACTTGATGCTTTGCTTATTGCGGGCATTGACCCATTAAGCCTTGCGATATACAATCCTCCTTCTTGCTACAACGCAGACATTGTTATAGGCGAGGGATATTTTGGCAATCCGTTGAATTTTGGAGGACCGTTGCTGGGAATATTTGCGTGCAAAAAAGAATACATAAGGCAGATGCCGGGCAAGATAGTTGGCGCTACTGTTGACAAGGAAGACAAAAGAGCATTCTGCATGACTCTGCAGACGAGGGAGCAGCATATAAGGAGGGGAAAGGCAACAAGCAACATTTGTTCCAATCAGGCTTTATGCTGCATTGCTTTTCTGGCGTATGTGGCATTACTGGGCAGAAATGGACTTCGCAGGGTAGCGAAAAAAAATATGGATAACGCCAAGTATATGGCTAACAAGCTACAAAAAATTGGATTCAGTTTGCCATTCCATAAAAAATTTTTCAATGAATTCGTTGTTATTGGCAATATAAATGGGAAAGAACTTAACAGCAGGCTATCCAACAAAGGAGTATATGGGGGGTTGCCAATAGATGAATATGTAGAAAATGGCATTTTATTTGGAGTTACAGAGATGCACAGCAGAGAAATAATAAATTTTGCTGTGGAAAAAATAAAGGAGGCCATGGAGGAGAAACTATGATGGCAAAGTATGATGAACCATTGCTGAACGAAATAGAGGAAAAAGAAGAGGAAGAATTTCTGGAAGACGTTGAAAGAAAAGAGTTGAACATTCCCAATTTGACTGAAAGGGAAGTTATCAAGCATTTCATTCATTTAAGCCAGATGAATTATGGTGTTGATACTGGCTTCTATCCTTTAGGCTCATGTACAATGAAGTATAATTTGAAGCTTCTGGAAAGAGTGGTTAAGAATGAAAAGATTGCTTATGTTCATCCCTTACTGCCTGAAGATGCCATTCAGGGATGTCTCGAAATAATGCATAAGCTGGAGAAAATGCTATGCGAGATAACTGGAATGGATGCATTCTCATTGCAACCATGTGCTGGTGCTCATGGAGAGTTTACAGGCATGCTTATAGCCAGAGCTTATTTTGAGGAAATAGGCGAAGGAGATGCAAGAAAGGAAGTTATTGTGCCTGATTCAGCCCATGGAACTAATCCAGCATCTGCCAAAATGGCTGGCTTTGATGTTGTGGAAATTCCATCAAAAAATGGCAGAGTTGATATGGAAGCATTGCGCCATGCCTTAAGCAACGAAACAGCCGCATTCATGCTCACCAACCCCAATACGCTGGGCATATTTGAAAAGGATATACTGGAAATCGCAAGGGAAGTCAGAAAGGTTGGTGCTCTCCTTTACTATGATGGAGCAAATCTAAATGCAATAATGGGGAAAACCACGCCTGGCAAAATGGGCTTTGACATAGTTCATTTAAACCTTCACAAAACCTTCGGCACTCCTCATGGAGGTGGCGGACCAGGAGCAGGCCCCGTAGGCGTAAAAAAACACCTGGAGAAATTCTTGCCTGTGCCGAGAGTTGTGAAAAGAGATGGAAAATATTGTCTCGATTATGACAGGCCACATTCCATAGGCAAGGTGAGCCACTTTTATGGAAATTTTGCTGTACTGCTGAAAGCATATGCATACATCATGCTTAAAGGAAAAAAGCTGGAGGAAGCGGCAGAAAGAGCTGTTTTGAATTCAAATTACTTGATGGAAAAGCTACGCAGCATTGGCTATGAAGTACCCTTTTATAATAGGAGAATGCACGAATTTGTTCTTTCTCTGGCTAATTTGAAAAAGAAAGGAATAAAAGCTTTGGATGTGGCAAAGAGATTGCTTGATTACGGCTTTCATCCTCCAACCATCTACTTTCCATTAATAGTGGAAGAGGCATTTATGATTGAGCCGACTGAGGATGAAAGCAAAGAAACGCTGGATAAATTTGCTGATGCAATGAAGAAAATGCTTCAGGAAGATGTGGAAATATTAAAGGAAGCTCCTCATAATATGCCTGTAAAAAGAGTTAATGAAGCAATGGCAGCAAGAAATGCCATACTGACGTGGAAGGATATGGAAAAATAGAAAGAAATTATTTTATTTGGTGATCTATTTATCTCCATGAAAAAGATAATTGTGGTAGTTGCTTTTCTTTTGGTTATAACAAATATTTCTTATGCAACAAATGAAAAGATAAAGCCAGCAACATATGAAGAACTTGTTTCATGGTATAAGAGCTTGGAAGAGTTATATCCGAATTATATCGAAGTTTTCAAGGCAAATGAAATGTTTGGTTTGGGTAAGGCAACTGGTGGTTATGATTTGTATTATGTGCGCATAACAAATGAAAGCAATGGGTTTTTGAAGCCGGAGGTTTTATTTCTTGGCGGTCCACATGGAGATGAAACAGTTGGCACCATTGGCCTATACTGGACTGCCAAATGGCTTGTGGAAAGAGCAGCAGAAGGAGATGAATGGATTAAATGGCTTCTTGATAATAGAGAAATATATATTGAAATATGCCACAACCCTTATGGCTTTGATAACAGGCAGAGGCATGATGCCAACGACTGGGATTTGAATAGAGAAGCAGATTATGATTGGCGGGGAGTAAATTCTGAATTATGGGGAAGTG
>JAPDJQ010000126.1 GCA_029259015.1 Thermoplasmatota archaeon
CTTTTCCAGAAACCATTCCCTCGCCAACCGTGTATATGGAACCCTCAAAAATAGCAGCATAAACCTCTCCAGGACGTGTAGCTTTTGCATTTCTTTGGTAGAGATAAGTAGCATTTACATCAAAATTTGGTGGAACCGGAATGGTTTCAGGAGTGGGCAATAAATCCAGCATAGCATTTACTATTTCCTCATCGCTAATTGCTTTAGCATCGTAACTACAAACTAACAAAAACACCACAAAAGCCAGCGCAGGAAGCAAAAGCTTCTTCATGCTTTCACCTCCTGAAAATAAAAGCAATTTTTGTATAAAATATTTATGGAAGGCATAGTAAATTTGCCAATAATTTATAAACACATAGAATATTAACCGATTAATATGGCAAAAAGGAGAATAAGTAAAGGAAGATGCTATTTTTAGCAAGAATGTAATGACAAAGCATTTGAAAAAATGTGAGCAAAGGAAAACCACGATAGAAAAACAAGAAGGAAAAGGGGAAATAAAAATTTTTCACATTATGGCTGAAGGACGATATTTGCCTCAATACTGGATACACTTTGAAATGCCAGCAAATGCAACGCTTAAAGATCTAGACAATTTCCTGAGAGATATATGGGTGGAATGTTGTGGGCATTTAAGCACATTTACAATTGACAATATAAGATACTCTTCATATCCTCTAAAAGAATATGATGAAAGAAGCATGAAAGAAAAAGTTAAATTGCTGGCAAGGAATGAACCACCTCCAATAAAATGTGAAATTTGTGGAAAAACCGCTACATATGTATGTAGCCAATGCAGATATGAAGGAAAGGGATGGCTTTGTGATGAATGTGCTTCGAAACATGAATGTGGAGAAGAAATGCTCTTGCCTGTTGTTAACTCTCCGCGAGTTGGAATGTGCGGATATACTGGATAAGTTTGTTTAATAAAAGAAATAGAAAACAAAGTGAATGAGGCTGTTAATATAAAATTGGGAGCACTTGTAATTTCGGTTTCAAAATATGATGACATAAAGAAAAGTAAAAGTTTGGAAAATGGTGGATTTTCCAATATTGATTACAAGGATGCTAAAGAGGAAGATGAAGCATATATCGAAAAAATTCTTGAAAAAACAGGAGTGATTAAAAATTAGCTGGAATTTTACTTTGGATACCATCTGCAACTTTTTTTGTTCATTGGACATATATGCTTTGTTTTGCATGGCGGTCCAGCCTTCTCAAATATTGTTGGTGCAACTTTTCTTACAAGATGTAACATTTTCCATGCAAGCTTCCTGATTTCCCATTGAGCATGTAAGCAGCATCGAAGCTCAAAAAAATTTAGCAAGCTGCGGGCATTCATTGAAACAACTATCCTGCTGCAGGCTGCATTTGGCAACACATAACGAGCGTCCTCGACAGGCACATGTTCTTTCAACTTCTCATAAAAATCCCATATTTTCTTCATCATTTCTTCGTATTCTTCCTTAAAATTTTTCTTTATGCTTGGAGGAATAATGTAATTCATTTCCTGCTCTACATATCTCTGACTCTGCTGAGAATACGATGCGATTCTATGACGAACAAGCTGATGAGTCAAGGCGCGAGATACGCCTGAGATGGCAAAGGTGAAATATGCGTGTTCAACAACGCTTGTGTGGCCCATATCTATAACTGCTCTCAAAACTTTTCTTAGCTTATCTTCGTCCTCCTTTTTCAAATCCTCAAAATCACTGCTGGAATGAGTTAGCAAAGCTGCAGCAGCTGCAATTATATCTGGCTCAGGAGTGTGAGCAATTAATTCTACTTCCATTTATTTCCTCTCTGCTATTAAATCTATAATTTCTTCTGCCTCCTTTATTTTCTTGAGCTCTTCCTTTGCAATTACAGGAACTCCTTCAATATTTTTCCTTCTGCAGTAATCCATGAATATTACCGATTCCTTTTCAGCCACTCTAGCCAGATTTGATATTATTTTTGCCTTTTCCATTATTCTCCTTTCATTCACACCAACAATAATTTTTTCGTGCAAAATCTGACTTATTGCATGGAAGGGGCTTCTTTGTGTGGGCAATATAAAAGCCCCTACCCGTTCAAGCAACTTTAACATTTCATTTTCTATTTCTCTTTTCACTTCAATTTCTTCCTTCCATATCTCCTCCCATAAATTAACTGGCTTTATAAAATCAACGCCTATAAACTCGGCAATCCTTTCTGCAACATCCACGCTGGCTCTTTCTCCGCTTTCATATAATCTTATAGTTCTTCTTGATACCCCAGCTATTCTTGCCAGATGCCCTACAGAAATTCCTCTCTCTATCCTCAATTTCTTCAGTTTTTCGCCGTCGATATTAACATAAAAGCCTCCAGGAGCAGCACATATGAAGGGCAACATGCCGTGAAGATAATTTTCTAGAGTTGCATATGTGATAATAGGAACACCATATCTGAAATAAACAACATCATCCTCAAGATAAGATGAGCATGTTCTGTTTCCTATAACAAGTGGTACACCTTCCAGGAATCTTGCTATTGATATTAATTCTTCAGCCACCTCTTCATTTATTGCATCTATGTTATTCAAAACTTTGACGAGTAAAAGTAAATCATCCTTTCTGGCGATAAAGTCAAAGCTACTTGGACGAATCCTGCATATCTGACTGCAGTAGTATCCTGCTCTGAGGAGCAGATGCCGAGTTGCTTCAAGCAACTCTTCCCTTTTCATCAAAATCATATACTACTTCCCTATATAAAAATTTAATGTGGGTTGGAATAGATGACACTGACTCCTTAAAAGGAGGATGCACTACGTATGTTGCAACAGAATTAGTCGATAAACTAAAATATGATTTAATTGGCTTTCCTCGTTTGGTGCGATTAAATCCAAATATTCCTTGGAAAACGCGAGGTAATGGAGCAATTGCATTACAGATAGGCATAGGAGGAGGAAAAAAGATAGAAATAGGCGAGATAAATGGCAGGAAAATTTACTGCTATTCTTATAAAAGGAAAGAGGCAAATCTGGAAGAAATTGTTTCAATAATTGATGAAGTTGTATCCAAAAATGCAATGAAAGATGCTGACCCAGCTTTTGTTATTTGCCAGAAAAAATTGCCGTACTGGATATATAAAAAAGCTGTAAAAGAAATATTATCAAAAGAAGAAGTCGAGAAAGAATTACAGGAAAAGGCATTCTATAAATATTACAGGAAGGGCAGGGGGATGATTGGGGCAGCAGCCGCCATAGCCTGGAAACCAAGAGACAGAACATATGAACTCATTACATATGGCAGTGAAAAATGGATTGATAAGGAAAGTGTAATAAAAATGGATAAATCTTGCAAATCTACATTCAATAACTATGATTATGAAAATGATTATCTAGCCATTCTGCCTAAGGCCAATTCTCCAGTTTTTTATGGAATAAGAGGAGAAAACTTTGAAGAATTAAAGAAAGCAAAGGAAATGCTGGTAACAGCAAAGGAAGAAAGATGGCTTATTTTTGAGACCAATCAGGCAACAGATGAACATTTACAGAAAAAAAAGATAAAAGATGTTAAGCCATATGAATCAGTTATTGTTAAGGGCATAGTTAAAAAGGAGCCCCATGTTATAAAAGGAGGGCATGTTGTTTTTTCCATTTATGATGAAAATGAAATAGATTGCACAGCATATGAGCCAACAAAACAATTTCGCAACATAATCAAGCAGCTGAGGAAAGGCGATGAGGTGATTGTTTATGGAGGAGTAAGAGAAAAGCCGTTTACAATAAATATCGAAAAGATTGAGGTAAAAAGACTTGCAGAAGTTTACGAAAAAGTGGAAAATCCGGTATGCAGGAAATGTGGAAAGCATATGAAATCTATAGGAAAAGGAAAGGGTTATCGTTGCCTCATATGCGGAACAAAGGCTGATGAAAAGGATGCAAAATATGTTAAGGTTGAAAGAGATATAAAGCCGGGATTTTATGAAGTTCCTGTTATTGCCATGCGCCATTTAACAAAGCCTCTAAAAAGAATAAAAAAATTATAAAATTAAATGCTCCAGAATATACTCATGCACCTTTTCATTTATCGCTATTAAAGATATATGATCTTCTTCACCAACTGGCCAACCATGTCCTTCCAGAATATATAGTGGTTTTCCTTCGAGATACGGACTTTCTGTGGGGCATAATCCATCAGAGTAATGAGGTATGCCATCGCCATCAAAATCAACAGGGTAATCGCCTATTATGACTCCGATATCTCCTCCAACACCATAATAATCAACCAGATCTGTGCCTTTATAGCCCATTGCCTGCAGAAATGGTGCATCATAAATCATATCAGGCACCTGCCCCATCCACCATGGAAAATATGCATATTTTATTATACTCCTCAAAAAACTTTCATTTATGTTTGGCGGCACGCCATGACATGGAGTGCCAACAGCTATTAAATCATCTATCTGGTATGGACCGAGCGTTATGTCTGCATCGCCATCTCCATACCAAGGATAACCAGTTCCATTCCAGTCTTTATTCCAGTAGTCTACATCTGCCATATAATGCTCCGCCATAAATCTCGCAACCAGACCTCCCATACTGTGAGCGACAATATCTATTGTCTGATTGGGAGGATATCCATTCAAAACCAAAGCTTCCTTTATTTTTTCGCATACTTTTGCAGCAATCCATGGAATATGGTGTTCTTCAAACCAGCTTGGCTCATAGGTTAACCATTGAATGCCAGGCTTTGTTACATCAAAATCCAGGACTTTAAAACCATTGGCGACAAGCTTTTGAGTTAAATTCCACCATGTATAATTTAACAGTGCATCGGTTATACTTCCTGTCCATCCATGAATCAGAACGACAGGAAAATCTCCTGGTTTTTCTGGAATAACAGTAAAGGATAGGTTGGCATGGCATCCTTCATAGTCAATTTCTCCTGATAAATTTCTCTCAAAAATTGCCTCCGCTACTATGCTCACATTTTCTGCTGCATTTGAATAAAAAAATGGAATTTCTGATATACCCAAGCCGTTTGTTTTACTTTCCTTTACCATCATTTCCTTCCCATTTGCATAGAATTTCCATATTATTGTCTTATTTTTCAATGGAAGCCAGCCATCGATATTGGCAAATAATTTTGCCCTGAGTATATTTGTTTCTCCAGCAATTATCTTTTCTCTTTCCTTCTCAACTTCAATTAAGGTTTGATACAGGAGTGGATAAACTGTTGCATTTGCGGTAGCGAAATATTCATGTCCTCCAATTTTAACTCTAGCGATTATTTTGATATACTGTTGCATTTCATCAACGTCATCAGGGGCAAAATATTCTGCCTTCAATATTCCATTACTATCTGTAACAGACTCATTTTCGAAAACAAGTTTGCCAGTATTACCACTACTTTCTATGCTCCAGTTTATTTTTGCAATGTATGGCATGTTATTTACTTTTAACTCAACAACAATTTCAGTGCTACCTCCTTCCTGAAGAGTAAATTCGGAAGGAATAATTTTCATGCTCACAACCATTTCTTCTTTTTTCTTTCCTTTCATTTCGCTAAATGAAAATGCTAGAAGCAGAATTGCAATTATTAAGGCAAGAACAATAATTATTCTTTTCTCCATTTTTCTAAACTCTTCTGAAATCTGTATTTCTCTCCTTTTATTCTAACAGGATATTCACCGGTCACACATCCAAGACACAAATCATTTTTATCTATGCCCAAAGCCTTTACAAGTCCTTCAATAGAAATATAGCCCAGCGAGTCAGCACCTATTTTTTTCCTTATCTCTTCAATGCTTCTGCCTGATGCAATCAGTTGGTCTCTGGTTGTCATATCTATTCCAAAGTAGCAGGGAGCAATTATTGGAGGAGATGCTATCCTCACATGCACCTCTTTTGCTCCATGGTGGCGGAGCAAGCCAACTATTTTTTTCATTGTTGTTCCTCTCACTATAGAATCATCCACAATGACTATTTTCTTTCCTTCCACAATGCTCTTTACGGGATTGAGTTTGAGTTGAACAAGCCTTTCTCTTATCTTCTGAGTAGGCAGAATAAAGGTTCTTGCAATATAACGATTTTTCATCAGTCCTTCTACCACAGGTATGCCAGATGCTTTTGAAAATCCATATGCATGTGCTCTGCCTGAATCTGGAATTGGAACCACATAATCTGCTTCCAGAGGATGTTCTTTCGCAAGGACTCTGCCAAGTCTTTCTCTTGCTTTATATACTTCAATTCCATCTATGAAGGAATCAGCTCTTGCAAAATAAACATATTCGAAGAAGCAATGGGCTTTATGCTTTTCTTCTATCAATTTATAACTTTTATATCCGTCTGGAGTAATTTCTATTAACTCTCCTGGCTCAACATCTCTTATAAATTCTCCTCCCAGAACATCTATTGCCACAGATTCTGAGGCAATTATATATCCATTCTCGATTTTTCCTAAGCATAGAGGCTTTATACCTAAGGGATCTCTCAGCCCAAAAACTCTATCATTGAGCATGAGTGTAAATGAATAAGAGCCCTCTATCTTCTTCATTGCATATTTTACTGCCTTCTCGACACTTTTTTCCTTCAGGGAATCAGCAAGGAGATATGCTATAGCTTCTTCCTCGCTTCCATAAAAAAAATTGTGCCCTTTTTCCATCAATTCCTTCTTCAAATCTTCTGCATTGGTTATTATGCCATTGTGAGCTATTGCAATGTCTCCAGCAGATGTATGAAGTAGCGTTGGCTGTGCATTTTCAGGTGTTGAAATTTTTATTGAATAATAAACATGTCCTATGCCAACTTGCCCATCTATTTTTTCAATATCAAAACCCTTGAATGCTTCTCCAATAAGCCCAAGCCCCCTATAATTTTTTATTTCTCCATCAAAAACAGCTATGCCGGCTGCTTCCTGGCCGCGGTGCTGCAGAGCCATCAGTGCAAGATATATGCTTTCCGCTGCTCTATTGCGAGATGCTACAGCAACTACACCGCAACCTTCATTCATTTTTTCCAGCGGAATTTGCGTAGCCTTCTGCTCCTCCCATAGCCGCAGGCTGCGCAGTATTTCTTTCTGGCATTATAGGCATGCCTGCCGCATCTCCTGCAAATGATGTGAGTTTTTCCTCCTCCTTCTTTTGATGGCGTGCCCTTACTCATTTTATCACGGCGGTAATATATATACTATATTGTCTCCTCTTACAATAACTTTTTCCAGCTCTCTTTTCTTTTCTCCCTCAATAATTTCTTCGGCATTACGTAATATTAAATTTAGATGAGGATGATCATATCCTTCTAATATGCCACGATATTCTCTTCCTCCTCGCAGCTCAACCAATATGCGCTTCTCCAAGCTTGAATGAATGACTTCCAAAGGTTTCATTGGTAGTGTATTGCTATGCATTATTAAAATTTTTGTTTTAGTTGCATGATGAATAAATGGATGAAATGAAGATGTTGTAAACACGAGTTTAAAAAGCGACATTTTTTCTTTCCAAGTTTTTTATTAAAATGGGGGTATGCCTGCCAATTTCTTTCATTGCAAATTTTTTATAACAAAATGCATTTACATTACAATGGTTAAGCTCACTAAAAATGCTATGAAGGTTTTGGAAAAGAGATACCTTCGAAAAGATGAGAAGGGAAAAGTTATAGAAACACCTGATGAAATGTTTAAAAGAGTTGCTCACAATATTGCCTTAGCTGATGAAAATTATGGTGGAGATGTTAAGAAAACAGAAAAAGAATTTTATGAAATAATGTCAAATCTTTATTTTCTGCCCAATAGCCCCACTTTAATGAATGCTGGAACAAGCATTCAGCAACTTTCTGCTTGCTTCGTTCTGCCAGTTGAAGATTCAATGGATAAAATTTTCGAAACTCTGAAACACACTGCCTTGATTCATCAAAGTGGAGGAGGAACAGGCTTTTCTTTTTCCAAAATAAGGCCAAAGGGGGATATTGTAAAAAGCACCGGAGGCATAGCAAGTGGACCTGTTTCCTTCATGAAAGTCTTTAATTCTGCTACAGATGTGATAAAACAGGGCGGCAGAAGAAGAGGAGCAAATATGGGGATATTACGTGTCGATCATCCAGACATAATGGAATTTATAACATGCAAAGAGGATCCCAAAGAGCTAACCAACTTCAACATCTCCGTTGCTGTAACAGATGAATTCATGGAAAAGGCAATGAAAGGAGAAGAATATGATTTAATAAATCCCCGCACAAAAAAGCCGGTTAAAAAGCTAAATGCAGCCGAAGTTTTCAATAAAATTGTTGAAGAAGCATGGAAAAGTGGAGAGCCCGGCTTGGTTTTCATTGACGAAATAAACCGCCATAACCCCACACCTCACATTGGACAGATAGAAGCAACAAACCCTTGTGGAGAGCAACCGTTGCTGCCCTATGAGTCGTGCAATTTAGGCAGCATAAATCTAGCAAGATTTGTTAAAAATGGAGAAATAGACTGGAAAAAGCTGAAGGATGTTACATGGAAGGCTGTGCATTTTCTTGACAATGTTATTGATATGAACAAATACCCCATCCCTCAAATTAAGAAGATGACGCTAGCCAATAGAAAAATTGGACTTGGTGTAATGGGGTTTGCAGATATGCTCATCCAGCTTAACATTCCATATGATAGTAACGAAGCTCTGGAACTTGGAGAAAAAATAATGTCATTTATACAAAAAGAGGCAAAGCAGGCAAGCATTGAACTTGGCAAGGAAAGAGGTTCATTTCCAAACTTTAAGGGAAGCATATATGACGGAAAATATGAGGCAATGAGAAATGCAACTGTAACAACTATCGCCCCCACAGGAAGTATTTCAATAATAGCTGGCTGTTCTTCTGGCATTGAACCATTGTTTGCAATATCATTTGTAAGAAATGTTCTGGATGAGGAAGATCGCCTTTACGAAATAAATCCTTATTTTGAAAAAATTGCCAAGGAAATGGGCTTCTTCAGCCAAGAATTGATGAGAAAAATCGCTGATAATAATGGCTCTGTTCAGGGAATTGAGGAAGTGCCAGAGGAAGTGCAACGCATATTTGTTACAGCCTTAGATATCTCCCCAGAATGGCATGTCAGGATGCAAGCAGCTTTTCAGAAATATGTTGATAATGCTACTTCAAAAACAATTAATCTGCGCCAGGATGCCACAGTAGAGGATGTTAAAAAGGCATATATGCTTGCTTATCAGCTAAAATGCAAGGGAATAACTGTTTACAGATATGGAAGCAGGCCGGAACAGGTGATTTCTGCAAAGGAGGAAAGAGTAGCTGAACCATTGAGTCCTCGTCCTCGTCCCCCTGTAGTTAGAGGAGTAACAAGAAAAATTGCAACTGGATGTGGCAATCTATATGTTACAATGAATGAAGATGAACATGGTCTCTTTGAAGTATTTGCAAGGTTGGGCAAAGCAGGAGGGTGTGCAGATGCTCAGCTTGAGGCTGTTGGTAGACTCGTTTCTTTATGTCTTAGAAGTGGAATAAAACCAGAGGATATAATAAAACAACTCAAGGCCATAAGATGTCCAAATCCATTGCTGGCAAGGGGCGGTCCAATACTATCATGTCCAGATGCAATTGCAAAAGCCATAGAAGATCACATAAAAGGCAAAGAAGTTTTTGAGCCTGCGCGTCTTGATTATTTTGAGAAAAGAGAAAAGGAAACCAGAGAATCTGTGCAGGTAACAGAAAAAGCTCCTGTTGGCGTATGTCCAGATTGCGGTTCACCTTTAGTATATGAAGAAGGTTGCAGGATTTGTAAGCAGTGTGGATATTCAAGTTGTGGATGATACTGCAAAAAGGGCATCTTCTTTATTCCCAGATAAAGTTGTATAGCTTCCTTCACAAGTATTTCCATATTCTCTGGCTTTCCTAACTTTAGATTCGGGCAGCCCAGTTCTACATAAACGTAATATTCTTCGCCATTAAATTCGTAAAGGGCTTCTTTCTCCCCCTTTTTCAGTATTATAAAGGGAAAGAGTTTGCAAGCCATTGGCTTATTCTTTTTCTGTAACATGCAGTAATTCCCTGTCTGGAAGGGGCACATTTTTCCAAATTTTTTGATGTAGTATTTTCCTGCCTTTTCCTCCACAAATCCAGTATTTTTTAAGCGAAGATACTCATAAAAATTTAGTCTTACTGTATATTCTCTGCAGCATTTACCACAGGCAGTGCAGTGCCATGAAGCAACCCGCCTCCATGGCACTCTCATTCTGAAATTTTATATTTCATGATTTTAAAAATTTTAGTTTGAGTTATAACTCTTACAAATGATATAAGTGTCTTATTGGCTATTTCCTTCTGCTATTTCATGAGATGGAATAAAATATGTACCTTCTCTTGAAATCGCAGAGAATCTTTATGAATACGAAAAGGATGATGAGTACATCGACGCGTTCACTTTTCTGTATAATTTTTCATCATCCTTAAACCTTATATATAAAAATCCAAATTAATGGCATGGGAATCGGCTACGGATATGGAAAGGTAATACTTTTTAATGAGCATTTTGTCGTGTATGGCATACCTGCTATAGCTTCAGCCATAGACAAAAAAACAATTGCAGAAGTAAAGAAATGCGAGGGAAAAGATTTCATTATACATGATGACAGGGAAGCAACACCTGGCTATAAGGAAGAAAAACTTGAGCAGCAGAAAGAATCAATTATCAGAATAAAGAAGGCGATGGGAATAGATGACTGCATAGAAATATGGCTCCATGGCGACTTGAAGGCAGCAAGTGGCGTGGGAGCGAGCGCCGCAAGTTGTGCCGCGATAGCTAGAGCAATAGCAGATGAATTTGGTTTGAATTTAAGTGATGAAAGAATAAATGAGATTGCTTATGAAGGAGAAAAAGCATATCATGGAAGTCCCTCTGGCATAGATAATACATGTGCCACTTTTGGCGGCTTAGTATGGTTTATTAAGGGCAAGGGAATGGAAAGGTTGCAGATAGAGAAGCCAGTTGAAATTGTTATGGGAGACACGGGCATAGTGGCAAATACAAAAAAGGCAGTTGCAGGAGTGAGAGAAAGAAAGGAAAAATATAAGGAGAAATATGAGCAGATATTCAACGAGGCTGAGAAACTCGCTTATGAGGCAAGAGAGGCTCTGTTAAAAATGGACTGGGAAAAGGTTGGGCAACTGATGAATAAAAATCATGAGTTGCTTCAGCAGATAGAAGTTTCATGCAAAGAACTGGATTTTCTGGTTGAAATAGCAAGAGAAAATGGAGCCTATGGAGCAAAGATGACAGGTGGAGGATTAGGAGGTTATATGGTTGCTTTAACACCTGGTGAAGAGTTACAGGAAAAGGTGGCTAAAGCCATAGAAAAAGAAGGATTTTATGCATTGAGAACAAAAATAGGAATATGATGGAAGGATGCTAGAAAAAGATTTATCATTGCTTCAATGCCCGAGATGTGAAGGAGATTTCCAGATTCATAAAGAAAAGCTGAGATGCAATAAATGCAACTCTTTTTATGATATATACGATGGCATACCTATTCTGCTCACTGAAGATGCCGCCAGAGAAGAAAAGACTTCTGTAACATATTGGGACAACGTATGGAGAGATAAGAAGAACATAAGAGAAAATGAGAGAGTAAAGAAAAAGAGCGAAATATATTTCGAAATGGCAGGAATTTTTAATGCTATTCCTGCAAGAGAGTTTATAGGAAAAAATGTGCTGGAAGTTGGATGTGGTGGCTCTCTTTTCATGGACTATTTAAATAAGAAAATTTCCCCCGCAAGCTTCTGGGGCATGGATATATCTCTACCAGGATGCAAAATTACACTGTACAGAAATCCATATGCAAAAATTGTATGTGGAGATATTATGAACCCACCTTTCAGAAAAAATTCTTTTGATTTTGTTTACAGTGTTGGATTGATTCATCATTTTTATTCTCCATATGATGCACTGGCAGCACATGCAAATCTTGTTAAAGCAGGAGGAGTTTTATTTTGCGCCACCCCCAATCTTTTTGCTCTTCCAGGAAAAATTCTAGATATATTTTCATATAAAAAGACAATGGTTGGAATAACAAGAGAAAAAATGGAGGAATGTCTTGTTGAAAATGGTTTTGAAATTATAAAAAGTGGGTATATTGGAGGGTTGCAACCATTTTTAATGCTTGAATCTTATGGTTCACTGGATAAATTCTCTTTATTATATGTGTTATTCCGTAATATAATTTCGCCGTTGGCGTCTCTTTCCAATATAGCCTTCATGTTTCGCTTAAACTCTTACTTTCTTTCCCCTTTCATTTTTGTATGCGGCAGAAAAATCAGCAATTATTAAAAATCATTTTTCATTAACCATCTAAATCGAGGGAAACCATGAACGAGACAATAAAATTTCCAGAGCCTGATGAAATATTGAAAGAAAAGCCTTCTATACGCAAATACATAAAATATTTAGCCTTTTTTGGGCCCGGCGCAATAGTGGCGTCAGTAACCATAGGTCAAGGACAACTTATTTTAGGCCCACAAATAGGAGCATGGGCAGGATTTAAGTTACTCTGGCTTATAACACTTAGCGTAGCATCATATATTATAGCTTATGTGGGCTGCAGATTTATGCTCCTTTCTGGCATAAACATAATGGATTTATTTGCAATTAAAACAAAAAAAGGCTTTCTGAACTGGCTCTTTATAGCCATTATATTCATTTTTACCCCTCTATTTATAGCTGCTATAGTAACTACCATGGGAGAA
>JAPDJQ010000066.1 GCA_029259015.1 Thermoplasmatota archaeon
TAAAACTTTAGATGAGATTAAACGCGTATCTAAACCCGGTGGAAGAATAATAGTTACGGCTCTGAAGAAGAGTTTTTCGCGGGAAACGTTTCTAGCGATGCTGAGAGAATCCAGACTAGAAGTTTTGGGATTGTTCAACGAAAAACTGAAGGGATACGTGGCGATATGCCGACCTTTCGGCTAAACGTTCACGAGCTCAGACTTTAGGCTTCGCTGTTAAATCTTCAATTCTCATCATTTTGAGCTGGTTAACGTGTTTAACTAGCTCGTTGACAACGGCTTCGAAGACCTTTCTGCCCTTTTCCGCTGAAGCGGTTGTTGATTTTCCTAATACTCCATATTTGCCGGCATTCACAACGTATTCTATTTTGCCCTTGAATACATTGAGTGAGACTTGGCAGAATTTGACTATGCCTGCCAGAACAGCGCCAATAAGCATCCATACGCTTCCTCCCGCTGTTTCTTCCTCTTCCTCCTCGCTGCCAACGGCGGTATTAATGACGGCAGCAACAGCAATGCCTTCTGGGAATGGTAAGTCTGTTTTTACAATTAAAGCTCTCCTCAATAAAACCATCCATAAGACACCAAGAACTCCTCCTATTAAAGCAATGACAGTGGTTTCGATATAATGAATCTGCTGCCAAGCTCCTATGACAACCAAAGCAGGAATGGTGAATATCACGCCTGCTGCCAGAGCTTCACCAGCGGCAGCACCCATCATTCCAAGTGTGACTTCTAGAACAGACGGTTTAAAAGGCTTTAACAGAGCTAAAGCCATTATTGCTCCCGGAATGGCGGCAGATACTGTCATACCTGCGTAAAGGCCAAGATATGCATTGGCAGAGCCCATGATAATTGCAAGAATCACTCCCACCAAAACAGCTTTTATTGTTAGTTCAGGAACAATTTTTTCAGGCGGTATCAGAGGCTGGAAATCTTCCCTACTCATTTTTCTCCCCTCCTAATCCTTTTTCATTTTATAAACCTTTACTCAATTATTTTAGCATATTCTTCAGCTGAGAGCAAATCTTTCAATTCCTCCTCGTTATCTATACTCATCTCAACAATCCATCCTTCGTCATAGGGCGAGGAATTTATCAAGCCCGGCTCATCATTTAGCTTTTCATTTACGTCAACAATTTTTCCACTGAATGGTGCATATATCTCTGCCACGGATTTTACTGATTCGAGGGTTGCCATAACCTCTCCTTTCTTAAATTCTCTGCCCTTTTCTGGCAATTCAACAAAAACGATATCTGTCAGGCTTTCTTGGGCATGGTCTGTTATTCCTATTTTCGCTGTGCCATTTTTCCTTAAAACCCACTCATGGGTCTTTGTATAAAGAAGATTGTCTCTTATTTCCATGCAATGGAAATAGGAAATTAAATTTAACTTTTTTGTAGTTTTCAAGTTTCAGCAATGAACATCATTTATATCTCCACTGCACATACTTCATCCACAAATTGTGCAAGGAAACGGGCAGGCTTTGGATCGTCCCATGGATTTTTCTGTATTTTTGGCAGCCAGTGCGCGATATATGCAAGAACCATAGTATTTCCTTCTTCCATTCCATAAGTATTCTTCCATTCTATCTGAAAATTCTTTGTTTTTCCTCCTCCAATGAAAACGTATTTGTTGAGTGCGTAATCCATCAATGTATAATTATAGTGTTTCCCTGCATTATCAATCCATCTCGAGTCTATTTCCACTATGCATATGCGGAGATGCCCCAGATATGGTGTGCTCTCGCCATTGGAAACACTCAGAGATATAGCGATGTTATTTCCATTCCACGTTGCCTCCATTTCCATATCAATATCATGAACTTCTCTTGTTGCCGCTTCTTCTATTGCATTATAATAACTAATTTCTGAAACCGTATCCACCACACTATATCCTCCGTCAATGTAAAGCATGGGTATGTAAAAGTCATTTAGCTCTCTTCCTCTTTTCATTGCTGCATCACTTTCGTCATACACGAGAGTTATATAATAAAATGGTACGGATGCATCTGAAAAAATCTTACTTATTGTTTCAGAAGCACCTGGGCAATATGGACAGTATGTCGTTGAGCCCAACTCTGCAAGTACAGTATGTGTATATTGTTGAATATTCATGCTGAAAATGTCTTCTTCTGTAATCTCAGCCATCTCATTTTCCTTATTTTCTTTAACAACCGAAACATTACTTGCAATGGGTAAAATCAGCAAGAGCGCCAATAAAATAGCTATTTTAATGCGCATAAGAAAGGATATGATGTGAGTATAAAAACATTTTCACAATTGATGATTTCTGGAAACGGAAGCAATGTTTTGCCACGCAGTACCTTTTTGCCAAGATTTACCACAAAATATTTATTTGCAAATCTTTATCCAATCCTGATTAAAATGAGAAAGACAGATGCTTTGTTGGTAGGAGCGGCATTTCTGATGGTATTGTTTCTGAATACATATTTCAACGCTACCTCTGGAGTTGCAATAAATGAGGGGGCAACTGAATTGGAGGATAAATTTTATCTTGCAGGTCCAGACCCATATTATAACATGCGCCTTGTGCAAAAAACTGTAGAAACAGGACGTTATCCATATATTGGTGGAAAATACGGTGAGTTGGATCCATTGCTAAATTATCCTCTCGGCGGCTCAGGAGGAAGACCACCCCTCTTCAATATGCTCGCTATTGGCACAGGTAAATTTTTATCACTTTTTATGGACGAAACAGATGCACTTGGCTATGCAATGCAGTTTTTACCAGCTTTATACGGTGCTCTGTTAGTTATTCCAGTATATTTTATTGCTTCAATGCTTTTCAACAGGAAGGCAGGCATAATTGCTGCATGGATTATTCCATTGATACCAATTCATCTTGCATCTGGACACGGCTCAGCATATTCACTGTTTGACCACGACTCATTTATTTTGTTACTCACTTCTCTAACTCTAATGTTCTTAATGATGAGTTTGAGAGAGAAAAATGTTAAAAAATCCATGATATATGCTGCCTTTTCCGGCGTATCAATTGCTGCTATAACAATGACCTGGGTTTCTTCACAATATATCTATGCAGTTGTGGCAGTATTTGCCATTATTCAGATGATTGTAGACATTTTTACAAAGAAAATAAACATACATATAGTAAGGAGCGTTTTGATTGCTCTTTTCCTGGGCTACATTATATCCTTCCCGATTTTATGGGTTAAGCAGGGTTTTTCATTAACTATTCAGCTTATTATTCCTCTTGGCGTTGCGATTTTCAGCGCCATATACTTGTGGCTTGGAAAGAAAAATATACCATGGCTCATATCTCTGCCCACAATATTTGCTGTAGGAGGCGTTGTACTTGGATTCCTTTACTTAATAAGAAATTCAACGGCTGCATGGCTGAAACCTTTTGTTAAAATTTCAGATATAATTTTTGGCCCAGGCATATATGGAAAAAAAGTTTCGCTTACAATTGCGGAAGCATCCACCTTTGACATAAGCAGGACAGTAATGTCATTTGGCCCAGCCATTTATTTATTGGGATGGGCTGGATTTTTCCTTCTGCTTTATCGCTACTATAAAAAGGCTTTCAGAAAAGAGTACATGGTAATGCTCTCATGGTTCGGTATAGAAACATGGCTTCTATCGATAGCGGGAAGATTTCTTAATGACCTTGTGCCAATAATGGCCATACTTTCTGCATCTATGATATGGATTGCCATAGAAAAAATAAATTTTGCATCAATGGTGAAAACGATAAAGAGTGTTGGAGGGGGATTTTACAGCATAAAGAAGGCAGTGAAAACAAGACATATTGCAGGAGCAGTCATAATTGCTCTGTTCATTGTTTTTCCGAATGGATGGCTTGCTCTTGATGCTTCAATTCCAACCACCATAAAAAATAAATTTGATACAGATAAGCTCGGCGCTTTTGGCTTATCCCTTGCTACAGAAAAATACTGGCAGCATGCTTTGCATTGGCTGAGAGAGCAGAATAAAGGAATAAATGAATCAGAAAAGCCCGCGTTCCTCTCATGGTGGGACTATGGCTTCTATTGCGTTGCCATTGCGAAAAATCCTACGGTGGCAGATAACTTCCAAGAAGGTATACCTGCTGCTGCAAATTTCCATACATCACAAAGCGAGCTGGAGGCAATAACTGTGCTAATCACAAGGCTTGCAGAAGGAGACATGGCAAAAAATGACGGAAAGTTGAGTGAAGAAGTGAAAGAAGTGTTCAACAAATATCTCGGAAATAAAGCCGCAGATATGATAAAGATTCTGGAAGAGCCAACAGAATATCAGAATACAACATATAACACAATTATAGGAGCAAAATATGGGGGCAAAAGATATAGGGTAAGAGAAGATCATGCCCGATATCATGATGCGACTGCACTCATGTTGAGTGAATTAAACGAGGAGAAAATAGTAATGCTTTACAGAGAAATGCAGAATGTGACAGGAAAAAGCATAAGATATTATGGTGTTGAAGGGTATGATATTAACATCTTTAACGTATTCACCTTTCTGGCTGATAAGGGAGTTTTTGGATATGAGACAACAGAAGATGACTATTTTAAACTCTGGTATGTTTCTGAAAAGACTGGACAGAAATTTACACCAGATGAAGTGAGAAATTTAACGAAGAGCATGACCCAGCAGGATATACAGGACTTATATGGTAAATTTACACCATATACCGAAAGAAAAGATAAGTTCTACAATAGCATGGTTTACAGAGTTTATATGGGGAATGTTCCAAAACAGATTTTTGAGAATCTATCGAGGAGCGGATTGATACCATTCTGGACAGACAATCCAACAAATCCACTGGCAGAAGGAAATTATTACTACAATCCAACTGCTTATCTGAAGCATTTTGTTATTGAGTATCTCTCTCCATTGACACTGAATGAATCTCTTTACTTCGCAAGAGCTTCTCTATGTATAGGCATGCCCGCCGTTGTCATAGCCAAGTATTATGAAGGCGCCGTCATACAAGGGATAGTAAAAAGTGAAGGAAAACCAATGAAGGATGTTATGGTGGTTGTAAGAGATGATTTTAAGCAAACGCTAGAGATGAAGTATGGCAATCAAGTTTTAAGAAGAACGCTGGAGAAGATACCACATGATTATAATGTTACTGACGAAGATGGAAGATTTAGCGTAATTGTGCCCGCTGGCAACATAACATTGTCATTTTATTCTGGCAACGTCCTAATTAAGGAAATAACATTTAATGGTACAGGCTTATTTGCTCCAATAAGTGAGGAGGAAGCGACAAGGGTAACTAAATGGAAACGCGATATTGGGGTAGTAAATATTGAAAAAGGAGGAGTAAAGGGTATAGTATTCTGGGACAAGGATGGAGACGGCATATACAACGAAAGTGTTGATACACCTGTTAAGGCAACGGTGAGAGTGGGAGAAAGGCAAATCACAACAGATTCAAAAGGAAAATATGAGGTGCACGGTCTTCTGCCAGGTAGCTATGACGTTACAGCTATTAAGGAGGGATATGATGCGTCCCGCGAGAAAGTAGATGTAAAGCCAGGCAAAACAGTATGGCATAATATTTCGTTGACACCATCAAAAGTTGGAGTGAGTGGAAGAGTATGGTATGATGAGAATGGAAATGGAAAGATTGACGAAAATGAAACACTGCCAGGAGTAACAATAAAATTCAATGTGATTGATGCGCTTGACGAGCATGCAAGAAATACATCAGCATATACAGATGTAAATGGCAGTTATTCCATACAATTATATCCCTCAAAGTATAGAATCAAGGTTGATTATGAAAAAACAGTTGGTAATGAGACAGTGCATTATATCTATGAAGATGTAATTGACATAAAGATAGGCGATAAATCAAAGACAAAGGATATAAAGCTGACAAGAGATTAATTGCATGAGATATAAGGAATTCAAAAAATATAGACAGAGGCTAAATGAGAAAATATTGAAGGAAGGCAGTTTAAATACAAAAAGATTCTTTTCCCTGGATGCAGGTGTTTACAGAGATGGAAAACTGCCAGCAAAAGTTAAAGAGTTGCTTGGCTTGATTGCTTCCATGGTGTTAAGATGCAATGACTGCATTTTGTATCATCTCGACAGATGTATCGAGCTCGGCTATACCAATGAGGAATTATATGAGGCAATGGATGTTGCTTTAATTGTAGGAGGCTCTATAGTTATTCCTCATTTAAGATATGCATATGAAATGATCGATGAAATAAGGGAAGAGAAAGCAAAGGAAAAAACTAACGAGAAACAATAGTTATAATATCTCCATCTTTGACTTCATGGGTTAAACCTACTCTCTGACCGGGAAAAGAAGCAGAAGGCCCATCTATTATAGCATATCTAAAATTCTTTACAAAGTCTCTGTGCAGCTTAAGACAGACATCTTTTATTGTCGCTCCCTTTTTCAGAACCATTGGCTTATCCTCAATTTTCTTTCCCTCTGGCCTCATATATACTCTTACAAGTTCGAGTTTCTCAAAAATTTTTTTCTTCAACTCTTCCAGACCATATCCATTTTTGGCAGATATGTAAACAACATCCATGTCTGTATCTACCCTAACTTTTTTAACATCTATTTTGTTCACTGTAACCATCGCCGGCAGATAGGCTCTATTGCCCAGAATAGCATCTATAAGTTGCTCATCAGTTATATCATCTCTTATTACAACGTCTGCATTGCTCATATATTCCATCAATATTGCTTTTGCAGTTTCATGACTTAGCTTGCATTTCTTTGCAAACTCTATATTAATGCCGCCCCTATCCTTTTTCCTTATTATGACATCTGGCCTCCTTTGATTTATTCTTATTCCTGCATTCCATAATTCCTTCTTTATATATTCAATTTCATCTATTGTGTAAACATCCACCATTATGAGTATTAAATCAACGGCTCTCGCCATTGCAATGATTTCTCTTCCTCTTCCTTTGCCCTCGGAAGCGCCATAAATTATACCGGGCAAGTCAAGCAGCTGTATTTTGCAACCTCCATATTCCATCATCCCTGGAATGATTTGGGTGGTTGTAAAGCCATAGTCACCGACTTTACTCCTTGCATTCGTTAATTTATTCAGCAAAGTTGATTTACCAACAGAAGGCGGCCCTATTATGGCAACACTTGCATCCCCTGTTTTTTTAACAAAGAAGCCGTGCCCTTTTGGCGCCTTACTCTTTTTAACTTCCTCTTTAAGCCTTGCAAGCTTTGCCTTCAGCCTGCCTATATGGTGCTCAGTGGCCTTATTGTAAGGGGTGTTTTTTATCTCTTCCTCCAGTCGTTTTATCTCTTCCTCTATTCCCATGCTTGCTCAAAATATAAGAAACAATAAATAAAATTATGCATATTATTTTATGCTCCGCAAGTTAAGACAGATGTTTTTGTTGAACACTGCCTTCAGAACACTCTCGCTTTTTTCCACATTTTACATCATTGGTATGGTAGCGTTTCATTATATTGAAGGTGCAAGCTGGCTGGATTCATTCTACTGGATAGCAATAACTTTATCCACAGTTGGTTATGGTGATTTAACACCCACGCATCCATTAATGAAGATACTGGTTTTTCCAATTGTACTGATAGGCATTTTCGTCTTTGGCTCTGTAGCTGGCATAATAGTGGAGGAGCAACAAGCTAGAGTGAGAGGCTTGAAGAAATCAACGCAGAAAAATCATGTAGTCATTTTAGGCTACAATGATGCAGCAGAGGCAACTATTGAAGAGTTAATCGACAAATATGAAATTACACTTGTTGACGATGCAATTGATATAAATCCAAGGATAGGGGAAATACATTTCATAAGAGGTAACCCAAAAAAGGAAGATATTTTACTGAAAGCAAATATAGGCGAGGCAAGATGTGTTATAATTGCATTGAAAGAAGATAGCGATGCCATCTTAGCCACTCTAGCAGCCCGCAACTTAACTGAAGCAAAAATAGTTGTCAGCATATCATCAATGGAAAATATAAGGAGGGCAAGAGCAGCAGGAGCAGATATTGTTGTAGTTGTCGATGCACTAGCGGGTCGCTTTTTGGCATCTGCTGTTTTTGAAGAACATGTTGTAAAGTTTTTCGAAGATGTTTCCACAGGTAAGGAAGGATATGACATTGTTGAAACAACAGCCAGAGGATTTGCAGGCAAAAAAGTTAAGGATGTGCTAATTCAACAATACGAAAATGGATTGCTTATTGGCATAATAAAGGAAGGCAAATTACAGATAAAGCCTTCTCTGGAAACAGAAATAGGAGAGAAAGATAAGCTTTTATTCATAAAGAAGGCGGCAAGTTGAAGTAAAGGTTATTTACTCATTTTTTCATGGTACGGACATATTTCTTTCAGCACACATTTCTGGCATAGAGGCTGGCGTGCCTTGCAAACGCGCCGACCATGAGCTATCAGCAAATTGGCAAGATCAAACCACTTTTCTTTAGGAAATTTTTTCATCAGATCCTGCTCAATTTTATCTCTATCTTTTTCTTCCGTTAGGCCCAATCGCTGGCTAAGCCGCATTACATGTGTGTCAACAACAATTCCTTCATCCTTACGAAATGCATTTGAAAGAACAACATTTGCTGTTTTTCTGCTAACTCCTGGCAACTTAATTAATTCCTCCATTGAATCTGGTACCTTGCCATCATATTCCTCAACTATTATCCTGCAGCATTCTTTGATATACTTTGCTTTATTTCTGTAAAAGTTTATACTCTTTATGTCATTCTGCAGCTCTTCTAAATCTGCATTTGCATAGTCGCTTGCGGTTCTATATTTTTTGAACAAATCTTTTGTAACAATGTTTACTCTTTCGTCTGTTGTTTGGGCTGATAGAATGGTTGCCACAAGCAATTCAAGTGGATTTGTATAATGCAATGCAGTGCCTTTAACATCAGGATATTCTTTTCTGAGTATTTCAACTATATCAACCATGAAAATGATTTAGAAGGATGTATAAATGTTTTATTTTGATCCTTAAGAAGATATAGATATCTTTATTGGCTATTCTATCTTATTTCTTAACCGTAATACAATTTTGGTCGTAATCTCCATCCTTTTTTATTCATTTTAACATTTGAAAAAAAGCCATTTGTCTTCCAAAAATTTTATCAGGCAATACCTTCCTTGCAATTTTTTACCCTTTAAATAAAAAACTAGCTTATCCTCCTCTTTTTCATCCATTTCATACTCTCCTCTATCCCATATCTCCACCTTGCCTGCCCCATACATTCCTTCTGGAATTTCTCCTTCAAAATCTGCATAGCTCAACTCATGGTCTTCGGTAGGTATGGCAAGCCTTTTTACACCATGTCTTGCTGGTGGCTCCTTAGGAATAGCCCAGCTCTTTAGCACACCGTCCATTTCTAGTCGGAGATCATAATGAAGGCGGCGAGCATGATGTTTTTGAATCACAAATATTGGCATTGTAAGTATAATGCGAGTAATTTTAAAAACTAATTGCAAGATTGTTACATGGAAGCAGCAAATTTTGAAAAATGGATTTGTACCGCATATGAAAAAATCCTATCAAATCCTATCAATCATTAATTGTTGACAATCTATACCAATATATTTAAAAACAGCATTCAGTATAACCTTTTATGGCTATAAGGTTTGAGGACTTGCCTCCACAGGTACAGAATCAGTTAAGGCAGCTGCAACAATTACAGCAACAATTGGAACTCACTATTCAGCAGAGAATGCAGATTGATATTAAGCTTAAGGAGACAGAAAACGCATTGGAAGAGCTGAGCAAACTCAAGGAAAATGCGCCAATCTATAAAAACATTGGAAATTTAATAATAAAGGCAGATAGAGAAAAATTAATTAAAGAACTCCAGGAGGATAAGGAAACACTGGAAATAAGAAAAAAATCTCTGGAAGGGCAGGAAAGCAAATTAAAGGAAAAAATTGAGGAATTGCAGAGCAAATTGCAGGAAGCACTGAAGAAATAATTACTCTATAACTATTGCAGCATATCCCACGCAATATGTTCCCGGTTCGACATCATATGAAGTTGCATATTTAAGCAATTTTGCTTGACTCGCTCTTCCTTTTAATGCTTCAAGCATTGCAGCAACAGCGCCATAGCCACACATTGTTATATTCTCCTTCTCCACTTTTTCAATAAGCCCCTCTGCATTTAATTGCAGAATCTCTTCAATAGCCATCATATCTTTCTTTTTTACATGCTCTTCTATGTCATCTTCTGTTGGAAAACCAGAGAAGTTAACGTGAGAGAAATCGCTACTTGCTATTATGATAGCATCTTCTGCATCAGCCAGTATGCTTCCTACTTCTCTAACAGTTTCCCAGTCCTGCCAGCCAAAGCATATTGGAATGAATGTGAAATCCTGACTTAAAAACTGAAGGAAAGGAAGCTGCACTTCTATGGAATGTTCATATTTATGGGCTATCTCATCTTTCTGTATGATTCCCCGGCAATATTTTTCTGCATCATCTGCAATTTTTATCTCTCCTAAAGGAGTTTCCCATGTTCCTTCTGTCATTATTGCAACTGCAGCTCCATAGCCGTGGTGATTTGGCCCGAGAATAATAAATTTTTCAGGAAAGCCATCTCTGGCTATCTCTCTATATACATATGCCGCAACATATCCAGAATAAATGTATCCTGCGTGAGGAACAACCACTCCCTTAATTTTTCCGCCCCCTCTTTTTACTTCTGGTATCTCTCCGGGCCCTTTTAAAAAACAATGCTTTATTTCTTCGATGAGTCTTTCTGTTTTTCTTTCATAAAAATGTCCGGCAACAACAGGTTTTCTGTGCATATTGCTAAACAAAACATTCTTTAAAAACTTTTGAATTATTTCTATGAAAGGGAAGGTTACTCACATCAAAGATATGATTTTTTTGGGAACCATAGATAACCATTCCATCATTCTCGACGATGGAAAAGTCTCATTGACTCCTATGCAAGCATTGCTACTTTCGTTAGCCACTTGTACATCTATGGATATCTGGAATATAATGGTCAAGAAAAGACAGAAAATAAAAAATCTGGAAGTTGAGATTGAAGGTGAGCAAGAAGAAACATATCCAAGAGTTTTCAAAAAAATAAAACTCAAATATATTTTTGAAGGAGATGTTGATGAAAAGGCGTGCCAGCAAGCAATTGAACTATCTATGCAGAAATACTGTTCCATATCAAATATGCTGAAAAAAGCGGTAGAAATAGAGACCATCTTTGAAATTATATGAGTTTCTCAAAATTCTTTACAATCTTTTTCATTTCTTCATACCATCTTTCGATGCAATCTTCTATCCATTTTTTCAATTTTTCAGGCTCAACACTTTCATATACATAATAATAACCACCTCCTTCTTTGATATCCTTTTTATACCTTCTTACCATTCCACAATCAATCAGTTTTTTCAAGCATCTCTGCACAGTGCTCCTGTTTTTTCCCACTACCTTTCCAATTTCATCTGCTCTCATTCCTCTTTCCAGTAAAATTTTGTAAAGTGTCAACTCATTTTCCCCAATGTTAAATAAACATTTGAATACATCACTGCATTCCATATTCTGCAATCCTTTTTATATATAAAACGGTTGTGCAAAAATTATGCAAAAACGTTATATATTTCTTTTTTTATACCAACCATGAGCGAGATAGAAAAGATAAAACAGAAAATGCTACAGAGAATGATGAGCGCGAGCAAAGAAGAGAAAAAGGAGATGCCCAAAAAACCAATAAAGATAACAGATGAGAATTTCGATGAAGTTATATCAAAGTATGATGTTGTGGTTGTTGACTTTTATGCAGACTGGTGTGGGCCATGCAGAATGCTTGCTCCTGTTATAGAAGAACTTGCAAAAGAGATGAAGGGAAAGGTTGTTTTTGCAAAGCTGAATACAGATGAAAATCCAAAAACGGCAATGAAGTATAGAGTGATGAGTATCCCAACTTTAATCATGTTTAAAAATGGCAAAATGGTGGATAGAAATGTGGGAGCATTGCCAGCAGATATGTTAAGAGATTGGATAGAGAGATATATATGAAGAAAGAAATTATATTTGTTTTAATTTCTATTCTATTGTTGAATTTTTTGGCTGGATGCACACAAAAAGAAAAAATTGAGGGAGAAGATTTTTCATTTGTTACCTTGGATGGAGAAGTAAAGAAATTGAGTGATTACCGCGGTAAAATAGTTATTGTAGATTTTATGGGGGCTGGTTGTACACCATGTCATTACCAGTTGGTCGAACTCGAGAAAATATATGACATGTATTCTGATAAAGTAGAGATTATTTCCATAGATGTATGGACAATATATGGGGAAACTGCAGATGATGTAAAAAATTTGATAAAAGAATTTGAGCAATATGGTCTCGAATTAAAATGGACTTTTGGATTAGACGTTGATGGAATACTTTGGAATAAATATGTGATAGAAAAAGCGGTTCCTACAATATATATCTTTGATGAAAATGGTCAGAAAATATTTTATAATGTAGGCATAACCTCTTATCAAGAACTGGAAAAATATGTTCTAACTTAGCGCCAATATTTCGGAAGGAAACGAAACCATAATTGTTATTAAATCATCACCTCTTTATATTGTGGATAAGGAAAGGTTAATCAATAAACTCATCAGGCAGG
>JAPDJQ010000001.1 GCA_029259015.1 Thermoplasmatota archaeon
TATAGCAATGGCTAAAAACGAAAAGGGATTGATGTTATAATTCATATTATATGTGGAAAAGTTTTTATATAAGTTATAATTATGTATAATTGGTAGGTGATAAGATAAAATGAATATTAATATAGATATAAAAGCAAGAGGCCTTTCGCCACTATTAGTTATTCTTGGCTTCATCGCAAGAGTTTTAGGAATGATAAATTTGGGAACTGCATTAATACTATTTGCATTTGCAAGAGAGATGATAAAACTGATGAAAGCCTTCCTTGCTTTATAAAACTCCGTCATACCACATCCCTCCTGTCGTCGGGCTTGGGCTTATGATTTAGCAGCTCGTCGGCGCTGCCTACGCTTACTTTCGCATTTGCGAGCATCTGCTGCAGGGCATCAATGATCTTTGTCTGATGGATTGCAAATTCAACTATGTTTTTCAATGCCGTTTCGAGCATGAGCATGCGTTTTTCCTGGCTGTCTGCCTTTTTTGCGAGATTTGCCGTAATTTCCGGAAGGCTCATGAGAGTTATTGCCATTTCCTCATCATCTGTTTCAATTTCTGGCTCTTTGCTTATGTCGATCCATACCTTTTCCGTTCTGATGCCTGCCTTTACTGCCGCCTCTGCCACATGCTTTGGAATGGGAATTGCAAAATGCGGCTCCTGGTATTCTTCTATTATGCCGAGCCTGTAGCCAAAATGCTTTTGCAGCCAGTTTGCAACCTTTATCGCCTGGCTTTCCTTCAGCTTTACCGCCTGCTCGAGCTCCTCCTTGCTGTTGCATACATATTCGGGAAGCCAGATGACTATGCTGCTGCTGTTTTTGCCTTTTATCTCGCGAATGCGGATGTTTTTGTCCCACTTGCCGCCGTTTTCCAGGGTTATGACCATCTCGCTGTACTGCACGCCTGATGCCTGCCATTGCTTCTGCCAGGGCGGCGTGCGAGAAGGCGGGGATTGAACTTTGAACCGGTAGCCGATGCGGTGGTAGCGGACCTGAGGCGATGCTTGAACCACTAACCATCCCTGATGGTCTGTGTTTTCGCCATATTTTTTTAGCTGTTGCTCTGCTTTAAGGTAGTTGATGCCTCTCGTGTAAAGAATGGGGCTTTTTGAGCCTGGAACTCTTTTTACAATGCCTTCCTCCTCTAATTTTTTGACATGATAATGGATGAGAGACTTGGATTTCTTGAGAATCTGAGCTATTCTTTCCTTTGCATACCCCTCGACCAGCAGACGATATATTTTCAGGCGGAGGGGTAATTCAGACATGTTATACACCCACGGTAAAGTTCAAATTTTGGTTCAAATGTTTGAACTTTGACGGTCCATTTTGAACTTTGATGGTTAAATTTACAGGAGTGGAATTTGAACTTTGATGGTTTTTGGAATGTTCAAATTTTTTTCTAATATGGCAATTATTTTTGCAAAATTTCCATGAATGGCCGCAAGTTACAAAATTATAGAATGGACACTTTGCACCTAATTCATTCCATTCTCTTTCATCTTCTTCAAAATCTTCAAGAGTTATAGGATTCCAGACATACGGTTTACCATATCTATCTATGTCCCTCATTTTCCTTCCTCCTGGACATCTGCAATTTGGGTTTTTACTTCAAAAGCCCGGAGGATCCAGTCATTTATTTTCTTGCCGTCCTTTTCCTCATTCAGCCATTTATTGTATTCCTGCTGCCTGATTCTCTTATACCATCCGCCCTGTGGGGACTTTTTGAATCCGTTTTTCTCAAAGAAATCCTTGTATTTTTCGTCATCGGGATCATACTTTCCTTTGTTGATGTAAACAACGATGTAGGGGTTTTCTGGCTCCTTTTTCATGTCCTGCAGCAGCCACTCATGGATGAAATCCGCAAGCTCCTTCCACACCTGCTTTGCCGTTTCTGCATCTACTTTTTCATATGCATCCAGGACCTGCTGGACCAGAGGGGTTGCATTGTTTGCTGCCGTCTGCCTGGCGGAGAGCTGCTCATTCACAGCATCCCCTCCAGCGTAGTTTGGATGGGTATATCATGCAATATTTCGCTTGCTCCTGCCTCTGCATGATGCTGCACGGCATCGATGATTTCCTCTCTGCTTTTTCCTGCCTTACGCATTAACGATGCCAAAAGCTGCGATGAGAACCTGATGAACATTGCGAGCTGCTGCCCGTTTTTGAAGTTTATTTTTACCGAGCCATCCGGGGTTTCAACTATGATGTATGTTTCCAGCGTTCTTGGATTGTAATACGCATCAAGCTTGGCATTATCTGCTATGAATGATGCTACCCTCATGCTCCCACCGCCCAATGCAATAAATCAACCATATCACGCGGCGGTTTGTTACGGAATCTATGATATTCTCTATGCAACTCATCTAATACTTTAGACGATAACCTTAATCTTTTAGCCTCCTTCTTTATACAACCATTTAAATTACACACGGCTAACACCTCCAGAGAACCAGCAAAACGGAAAAATGGGTACGCGTCGTTCAAAACATATCTTATAATTCTCCTTTACTCCCCCCGAGCCCGCTACTGGCCTTATCTTATTTTTCAGCCAACGATGTCGATTTTTGCGTTTGATTTTTTACTCTTAGTAGTTGTTTTGTTGGAATTGGTTGACCCAAATAGCATAATCGGAAATATTCTATTGTTAGTTGGATATGCTATAGCATTAAAAGCATCAATTGACCAAACCTATATCTTTTCGAGTCTCATCGTTTTCGGAGTGCTTGGCGCATCCATTACAACTAATGGTTCTAGGTAATGTTTTCTTTTGGGATGCAACTCGTGCCATGAGAATGGAGCAGTATTTTTCATTTTTGTCTTTCAATTTATTGTTTTCTATCGACAAAATTGTCCATAATTAGCAATATAATGCTCATTTTCATTAGCAAACATGGAGGAAGAGAAAACTGGTGAATATGTGAGAATAGTAAGCGGAAAATATAAGGATTGCATCGGAAAAATTGTTTATGAATATCAACATTTCAAAGGATTTTATTTGGTCAAAATAATGCGTGCTCCTAAAAAAACAATTTATGATTGGAGTCCTTCTCAGGAGATAGTTGTAACAAAGAATAATTTAAGGAGACTTTCCCCTGAAGAACTTGTTTTCATTGAAGAAAATAAAAACTAGCATCAATATATGGAAAGAAGATATTCTATCTTATCCTCAAATATTCTTGCCTGCTCCTGGATAATCTCTTCCGCTTCATTCCAGTCCATATCTCTTGTTTCAATGGCATAGCTTAAAAATCTTCCTAACCATAAAGTTTTTAGTGCATCAAGGGCAACATTTCTCTCTGTTTTTTTCTTCGCTTTCTTATAAAAGGCTGCAAAACTGTAAACAACTTCTGCCCACATTTCTGCATCAAAATTTTCTATCTTTTTAACTGCATCAGTCACTTTTTTCATTAAATAAGGAGGAAGAATATTATTTATTGTTTCTTTTGATGCTTTGTACTCTATTTCAAAATACTCTCTAATTTTATCAATATCAACCCTCGCCGGAATTGGCCTCTGTCTCAAGAAACCTTTTGCTTTTCTTCCAGATAGCTTCTTTCTGTTATTCTTCCAGTAATTCTCGTAATACTCTGCCAGTTCAAACATTGTTCCCGTCACCTGACGAAACATTGGCACAATAAGTGTTTCTGGCTCTAAATAGCGGGTTGTAGACTCATGGATTTTCAAAGAGAATAGCCCCTCCTTTACTTCCATTTCATTCGCCGAAGCAGAGGTAACAATGAAAATATCTATACCAAAATCTTTTGGGAATAAGGGTTGACGGAGTAACATCTCATATAAACTTTTGGATATACCATATTCTCCTGCTATCGGCTGTCTGATGTCCAAGCCATATAAAGCACGGGTAAAAGGATAAGCCAAGCTATTTGTTATTACCCCGTCATATTTATCTCTTATATAGTAAGGAACCACTAAATCGGCCCTTCCATATAGCACCGGAGAAGAAAATTCATAAATCCACTCTGGTCTTATGCTCAGCAAATCTCCATCTACCAGAATAACAACTTTTGCATCCAGTTTGCTAGCTATTTTAAAGATTGTTTTTACTCCTGCTCCTTTGCCGCCTTCCACAATATCATTTGTAACAATCTTTTCAATGCCGTTATATGGTTGAAAAATGTTTGCCAGCTCTACCGTCCTATCAGATGAATGGCCATCGCTTACCACAATCATTTTTTTATATTCTGAAAAATATTTGTGCAGGCCTTCGCTTACTACATTGAGAACATGAAGTATTGTTGTTTCGACATTTTTGCATAGAACACCGACGACAATATCAACTGCCTCTATCTTTTCAATTTTTTTTGAAAGATGGAGGGGGATGTTCTCATTTTTCATTTTCTTCCACCACTATGTCAAACAGCTCTTCCCGTATCTTTCTTTTTGCAGATATTGTACGAAGCCAGTCAGGAATTCTCGCTCCTATTGGTCTATTTAAATATTCCTTTCCAGCCTCAAGCATGTGTTTGCTGAATCTCTCAACTATTGTTTCCTCCAGATGGCGGTCATATTTCAAACAATTAAAGACTGCATCCGCATGATATTGTCTTATGCAATCTCTCGCCACTCTCTGATAAACCACTCTGAGAGACGTAAGAAAAGAATCCGAAATCTGGACTCGATCCTCTTCTGTTAAAACCCTTAGTAAGGTCTTGAATATATCTCTCACCATCCTTACCAACCCCTCTCCTCTATTGCCAAGTTCCTGATGCTTATGCTCATAAAAGCCTAAATCCACCTGACATATTCTTTTCCTCGCCACATTTCTGTATATTTCTGCCAGTATGCCTATCTCAATTCCCCAGTCGCCCGGCACATCAACGTCTATGGCAACATCCCTTGTCATTGCAAATTCTCCAGCCAGAGGATAACGAAATGCCCTTAAAAAATTTAGAAAATCGGGCTCATATCCTATTTCATCCACCAAAGCTTTGAGTAATGGATGTAAAAATAAACGGAATACTCTTCCATAAATGATGTTTTTCTGTAAATTAACCCTTGCATAATAACCCTTGCTGAATTTAAAATCCAGCTCTGGCTCAAGAATGGGAAAAAGAAGTTTTGCTGGGATAAGCTCACTGTATGTTTGCACATCAGCATCATGAAGAGCTATAGCATATGAGCGAAGGCTTGCTATGCCCAAAGCTATCCATACATCTCTTCCTTTTCCTTCATATTTCAGCACATTTATTCCTTCTTCCTTTAGCTCATACAGTAACTTTGTGATTTTTTCTCCGTTACACCATATCACATAATGTTTTGGCTCAAGCCTAGAAAAAAATCGCTT
Source organism: Thermoplasmatota archaeon (assembly GCA_029259015.1). Classification (GTDB taxonomy): domain Archaea; phylum Thermoplasmatota; class E2; order UBA202; family JdFR-43; genus JdFR-43. The sequence continues at coordinate 5,303 of JAPDJQ010000001.1, forward strand.
TACTTTTTCAAACTCCTCTTTACTTTCTGCAGATAAGGGTATGAGTATCTCCTCCACATAATCACATTTGTTAAGGCCTCTAACAATATTATTTATTGCCCTATTTTTTATTTCTCTATAAAGCATTGGCATTATGATGGTGATTGGACGTTCTACAGCAACTTCTCTTATACTCTTTATCAATTCTTCATCATCAACACAAATATCATGAAGTGTTGTAACCTCTTCCTGCTTTATATCCATGACTCACACTCCTGCGGCATATTTTAATATTTCGCTTAAATCGCTTATGCTGACATCTGCAGCTTTTCTAACCCCATAATCCGCATTAAATGCAATTCCCAACCCAGCTTCTTTCAGCATACATATATCTATACTACCATCTCCAACTGCCATCGCTTCCTTTGTTTCTATCCCGAGCTGCTCACATAATTTCTGAAGAACTTCTTTTTTACAAATGGAATGGATTTTGCATCCTTCAAATTTTTTTGTTAGCATGTTGTTATTCAGCGTTATCTCCCCTGTTATATGTCCATCTTTCACTACAAGCTCATTTGAAAATGCATAGTCTATGCCTAACCTTTCTTTTAAATCCAAAGCTGCTATCTGATAGCTATCTGTCACTATCGCCGTTTTTATTTCCATTTCCTTCAATTTTTTCACCACATACTCTGCATTTTTGTTTAGAGGTATTTTCCTGAATATTTCCAAAAATTCTTTCTCTGTCATGCATCTCAGCAACTTTGCTATTTCTATTGTTTTCCTATATGGCTCTTTTTTGCTATCCATTATTTTGGCCAATTTGTCTCTGAATTTTCTCTCTTCTGCTATCCTAAATACTGTTCTCCCGTTCAGCAAGGTGCCATCCATATCAAATACCACAAGTTTATACGCCATATTTTTTCTCGACAGCAGCTTTTATGAACCCATAAAACAATGGAGCTGGCTTTAGTGGACGTGATTTAAACTCTGGATGGAATTGTGAAGCAATGAAATAAGGGTGATCTGGCAACTCCAGAATTTCCATTCTTATCTTGTCCTCTGCTATTCCAGAAAATACCAGGCCGTGTTTCTCCAGCATATCTATATATTCAGGATTTACCTCGTAACGGTGGCGATGCCTTTCATATATCTTTTTCTTCCTGTAAAGGCTATACGCCAGCGTTCCCTCTTTAATTGTTATAGGCTGGGCCCCAAGTCGCATTGTTCCTCCAAGCTGTTTAACGCCATATTGCTCCGGCAGAATCATTATAATCGGATGCTTTGTATCTGGCTTTATTTCTGTAGAATGGCAATCCAGGCCCAAAACATTTCTTCCATATTCAACCACAGCCAACTGAAAGCCAAAACATATGCCCAAAAATGGGATTTTATTTTTTCTTGCATGCTCTATGGCCATTATTTTACCTTCTGCACCTCTTTCGCCGAATCCTCCCGGCACAAGTATCGCATCTACGCCTTCAATTTTCTTTCCTTCCTCGATTTCTTCTGCTTCAATCCATACAACATTTACTTTTGTATCCAATTCAGCTCCAGCGTGACGGAAAGCTTCGAGTATGCTTATATAAGAATCGCCCAAAGCAGTGTATTTTCCCACCATGGCAACATTTACAACTTTTTTTGCCCCCTTTATTCTATTCACAAAATTTTCCCATTTTTTCAAATCCGCCTCCTTATATTCCAGTGAGAGACTCTGAAGAATATATTTTGAAATGCCCTGTCTCTCCAGAATTAATGGCACTTCATATATACATTCAACATCTGGTGAAGAAAAGACAGCATTAACTGGCACATTACAAAATAACGAAATCTTTTCTTTTGTCTCCTTCTTTAATGGCTCAGGGGAGCGAGCAACTATCATGTCTGGAGAGATACCTATCGCCCTTAACTCCTTAACACTGTGCTGTGTGGGTTTCGTTTTCTGCTCACCTACAACTTTAAGAATCGGAACCAGTGTTGTATGAACAAAAACAACGTTTTCTTCTCCTTCCTCAAGATGGAGTTGTCTAACTGCTTCCAAGAATGGCATTGATTCAATATCTCCAACTGTTCCTCCTATTTCCACAACACAAATATCCGCGCCGCTTTCCTCAGCTATCCTCCTTATCCATCCCTTTATCTCGTCGGTAATGTGTGGAACAATTTGCACAGTTTTGCCGAGATAGTCGCCGCGCCTTTCCTTTTCAATCACATTCTTGTATACTCTGCCTGTTGTGATGTTGTTGTCCCTGCTTAGATTAATGTCAAGAAAACGCTCGTAGTTGCCTAAATCTAAGTCCACTTCGCCTCCGTCTTCCAGAACAAATACCTCGCCATGCTGAAAGGGATTCATTGTGCCTGCATCACAGTTCAGATATGGATCGATTTTTATTGCTGTAATCTTATAACCTCTGCTCTTCAAAAGCAGGGCTATGGAAGAAGTAACTATTCCCTTGCCAAGTCCAGATAAAACACCGCCTGTTACGATGATATATTTTGGCATAACTATAATAGAAAAGAGATTAAAAGAATTAACGGTTTTTGGCAAATCAAAGCATGGTGAATGAAAAAATCATGTTTGAAAACGAAGATATGACAAAATAATTTGGGTTAAGACGATGAAGATGCACTCACTTCATCATTTTTCATTTTTTCTGCTGTATCAATGCTTTGCTGCGCAAGGGAAAGACAGGCAAGAAAGTCATCTAAGGTATGCAAAATAGATAGAATATCATTTGCTTTTGCTTCTGCTTCAATGTAATTTCCTGTTGCTTTGCTTTCAATATACCTCTCATTATCTATTTTGATTGTATCGTTCAGCATTTCTGCTTCTTCTTCGCTTTTGCATTTTATCCATATCTTACATCTGACCTTCATATTTCTCATATATTTTAAGCAATTTATCTGCCATTTTTTCAATGCTATATTGCTCAACAAACTCTCTCGCTTTTTTTACTATTTCTCTATTTTCCAGAGCCATAATAATTTTTTCCGCAAAATGACGAGCATCGTATGGATTGGCGAGATAACCATTTTCTCCATCCTTGATAAAATCAGGCAATGCTTTGGCATCGGCGGCAACAACAGGCACGCCAGCAGCCATAGCTTCAAATGCCACTATACCCTGTGTTTCATACAGAGAAGGAAAGACAAAAACATCTGCTGCCTTATAATAATCCGCAAGCTCTTCATCGCTCACAAATCCAGTGAAAAAGAAATGCTCTGCAACTCCTTTTCTCTCTGCTTCTTTCTCCAGCTCTTTTCTTGCTGGACCCTCGCCTACAATAATGAAAATGGCATCCATTTTTTTGAGAATATAAGGAGCTGCATCAATCAGCAAACTGATATTTTTTTCTTTTACCACCCTCCCAACATGCAAAATAATTTTTTTGCCGTGATATTTTTCTCTTATTCTGTTTCCATCTCCTTTCTCAAATCTATTTAAATCAATGCCTGTTGGTATAACTTCAATATGCTTCTGGCACATTTTACTTATTCTCTCTGCCACATAATGGCTAGGAGCTATAACGCATGAACATTTTTTGCAGTAGTAGCGAAGCCATTTATAAAAGAATTTTTTTGCCATCTGCTGCATTTTTTCATTTTTAAATAGCATGTAGACAGAATCATCGACAAAAGTATGAAATGTGAAGATTAAAGGAACGTTAAATTTGCCAGATGCTATTAAAGCATGGATGCCCATTATCCCCGGAGAATGGGAATGAATTATATCTGGCTCAATCTTTTTTATTATCTTTCTTGTCCTCATGGAAAAAACGGAGAAAAAAGAGGGAAATTTATACTGAGGATATGGGGAAAAAACTTTTGATTTGTAGTAAAATATATCTCCTTCCTCCTTATTTCTGTCCCCTGGAGCAAAAACATATATCTTGTGTCCTTTCTTTTCTATAGCATTTTTAAACATCAGTAAAGAGGTAACCACTCCATCTCTATTGGGCAGCCATGTATCGGTAAACCATGCTATTTCCATTTTACACCAGCTATTTTCATTGAAATGACGACAGATATCAAAGCTACTGCCTCTCCAGCAACAATATCTGTGAGCCAGTGAATGCCCAGATACAAAGTTGCTATAGGTATTGAGACTGCAAATAGCAATGCAACATATTTGTATCTTTTGTAATTTCTAATCCATGCAGTATATGCCATTATAGCAGAAAGACAGGAATGGAGACTGGGGAAACAATTATTCAGGGTAGTAAACTTAAAGAATATACTTATAACACTGGGCCATATTTCCTGTAGCCTGAAATATACAGGCCTGCCCTCGTACCAGCCATAGTTCTGGCTGCTCCACCACGTGTCATGAACGGGGAAGAAAAGGAGGAAGGGCAAGGATATTGCTATTGCTATCGCATATCCTATTACTGCAAACTTGAGAGACTTTATGTCCTTTGAGACAATGTAAAGAATGGGAGTGAAATAAAGTAAGAATGGAAATCCTATCATATAAACAAAGGCAAAATAATAGTCGAGCAGAGGATTCCTTATTGTCTGAAATGCAGCAACCAAATCTCCCTCTATTTCGTATATTTGCCTAGTAAAATCCAGACCAAATCTTGAGGAGATAATGGGATCTATTTTCACCTCCACCATAAAAAGGGCAGATACTGTCAGGAATAGAATGCCGAATACAATAAGATGGGGCAAATCCGTATATTTTAACTTCTTAACCCTAACTTCTCTAAATAAAAATATACCTGCTATAGTCAGAAATAGGTTGGCAGTTAAAAGCAACAGGGTTATTTTCATTTAAAGAGATAATAATATCCTATTTTAAGTATTTTTTGTTTTTATTCTTCCATTCGAAATTGAAAAGAAAATGCTGCCTTTTTAGCAAATAGGGCATCATCAAAATTTTCTGTCATATGAGGAAATTTCTAGATGTTCTTGCAGTTGTACATCAATAGATCATCAATAAAATTATAAACCTCTGTCAATATTATGTTTGCCTGCAGGGGTAGCCAAGCCAGGCCAACGGCGCAGGACTTAAGATCTCACCATAGAAGGGTTCGATGGGAAATCCTGTGGTGTAGTCCTTCGTGGGTTCGAATCCCACCCCCTGCACTATTTTGCCAATTTTTGAGCCTGAGAAAGCGAAAATTTTTCATTAAATTTTTATAAACAATAACTGTTTATAATTCAATGGATTTATTAGAGCAAATAGAAAAGGGAATAATAGTGGAAGTGGGAGACGTTAAAGAAGCAATAAGTGTTGATAAAATTGCTCATGGTGTCATAATAAGAAATTTTGATTTGGAACTCATTGAGGAAACACTCGATGCTGTCTCCATTCCGGTTATTGCAAGCTGCAGAATAGGACACTACATCGAGGCAAAAATTCTTGAAAAGATAGGTGTTATTGAAGGGATAAGTAAAGAAATTCTTGATACAGTAAAAACTCTAGATAAGGTGAAAGACGAAATAAAAGCTTCTATTCCAACAAACCAAAATAAGGCTAAAAAGCTTGCATTAGAGATTAAAGACACCATCCCTGTAATCTATGGGTTTAGAGAGTACACTGGTGTTGCCTACCGAATTAAAACTCAGCTTAACGAAAACAGTAAAATGTTTTGCAAGTTTGATGTTTTACCAGAGTTAAACCATAACGAGATTGTTGGATGGGAAAACCTTCAACCAAACCTAGCAAAAATTTTATCGGTTATACTTTTAAGAAGCCAAGATGAGCCTCCAGAAATTAAAGTTAGAATTGAAACCCTAAAAAAAATTTTAAGCCAAACCACATCCAACATCCACGAAATCTATAGTAGAGGTGAAAAAAAACTTTCAAAAATGTTTTCAACCCTATACCTTGGAGACTACCTAAGCTACTATCTAGCAATCTTAAACAAGGTTGACCCAACACCAGTAAAAACAATAAACCTCCTAAAAGAAGAACTAAAAAAGAAACTTTAACCCTCAGAAAGTTTATTTCCCCCTTCCACCAAATCTTCTTTTGCGGTGGGTCTAGGCGGGGGGCTAGGGGTCCCCTGAAAACCCCTAAAGGGGTTTGACCGCAAACCCCCTATACGGCGGGCCGAAAGCTGAGGTGAGGCGCACCCAGCCCCACCCCTAACCAGCCAAACCCACCTATGAACATCTGTCCTCCAGGATCCGCGTAGACAGCTGCTCCATCCGTAGGGTTGGGGTGGCTGTCTCACCAGACAAACCTGGCTAGGCCCGGGAGGGAGCAACCTAAGTCTGGACGTTGGATGCTTGGAGGGGTGCGGGTGTGAGGTTGGATGGTTGGTTTGGGTGGGGTATGAGCGTCAAACCTCAGGACCCACCGCATTTTTAGCTTAAGGTTTATTAGTTGTTGGTTTATTTTTAGGGTTGTTGGTTTTTGGTGTTTTTGGTGTA
>JAPDJQ010000031.1 GCA_029259015.1 Thermoplasmatota archaeon
TTCTGGCATGTACTGGCTTGCAATCAATGGCAGTTTTTATAGGTGTTTTTGCCGCCCTGAAGGCAGATAAACACAGAAGGATAAAAGCATTTTTCTACACTGTTCCAACAATCTATATTCTCAATTTAATAAGAAATGTTGGCGTAATATATGGCACAGAAGAACTTGGATTAAGCTTTTATTTAATGCACAATGTTATTGGCAAAATAGGCTCTTTGATCGCTTTAATTGTGCTTGCATTCATTGTATTTGAATTGCTGCCGGAATTGTACGATAACATAATGGATTTATTTAAGTTGCCAAAAAGAAGGGGACCAATAGAAAGAATGTTTTATAAACTGCTAAGATGATAGCAAAAAAATGTATTCACATAGCATTCCTTCCGTTGCCTTTTCTATTACTATTCATCTTCCTTTCACTTGTTTATCCTATTTTCATTCCATTTACAGCATTTTTCCTCTTTATTCAGCTTTTCTTCCTGTACTTTTTCAGAGACATTCCACGTAGTATTGGCAGTGGTATAGTTTCTCCAGCAGATGGAAAGATAATTTATGCAGGGGGCCATAAAATTGCAATATTCATGAGTTTATTTGATATGCATGTTAACCTCATGCCATATGATGGAAAAATTGTGAAAATCCGCCATTACAAAGGAGAACACAAGCCAGCATATGGTGATGTTAGCAAAAATGAAAGAATGGAAATGGAAATTGATAGCAGCATAGGGAGAATAAAACTATTCCAGATAGCAGGAATATTTGCCAGAAGAATAGTTCCATATGTGAAGGAGGGACAATTTGTTAAAAAAGGAGATAAAATTGGAATCATCAGATTTGGCTCGAGGGTAGAATTATATCTGCCAGAAAGTTGCGAAATCATTGTAAGAAATGGACAGAAAATAAAAGCGGGGCAGACAGTTGCAAAAATTTAGATTAAATAGATAAAAGAATGAAACATAATGTTGTAGCATTTTTGCCCATAATCATGATAGAAGTAAATCATTCGTCTAAATCTGAACAAATTTTTTTCACGAACAAAAAATTTAGAAAAGTTAAAGGACTCATACTATTCTACATTAAGTGTTACAGCTATCATATAAAAAGTGGTTCATCATTGTTTTGGCAGGAATTATAGTTTTCTGGATAGTTTTTTTATTAGTTCTTGTAGGCAATGTTAGAATGGCTCTGCTTGTAATTATGTTCTGTCTATTTATATTGTATATTATCGTAATTTTCAGTTACAAGAAATGATAGTATTTTAAAATTTGATTGAAAAGCTTTAAATAAAAATTTAATAATATATGTGTGACTGCCTTAATGACCTTTTTCTTGGCCGTAGGCGTGCTAAATCTCGCCGGAGGTGTATTATCTGTCACTTCATGGATTTTTATAAAAAAGAGGTATAGAAAAAAGCCTATTTTGAAGAAAGAGAGAAGAGTTAGCATTATTATTCCTTCGAAGGGAAAAATAAACATAGAAAATTTTGAGAAACAGCAATATGAAAATTATGAAATTATAATTGTTGTAGATACGATAAAAGAAAAGAAAGAATTGCAGAAAAAGATTAAAAGCGAGAGAGTGAGGATTGAGATCTCAAAAAAACATATGAAGTGTAGTGGTAAAAATGCTGCTTTGCTGACAGGTATAGAAAAGGCAACAGGAGATGTTTTTGTATTTGCAGATGATGACATAAAGCCACATCCAAAATGGCTGTATTATCTGGTTGCTTCTCTTGGAGATGCTGCAACAACATACAGATGGTATTTTAAGAATCCGTTGCTCTGTGTATGGAATGCTGCGATTGCTGCGGTTCTATTTTATAAAAAATTTAATTTTGCATGGGGCGGTTCGACAGCCATAAGGAAGGATGTTTTTGAAGTGAATGGAGTAAAGGATATATGGAAAAAAGAACTTGTGGATGATTTAACTTTGACAAAAATTTTGAAGAAAAAGGGATTTGAGATAAGATTTGTGCCGCAGGCAATTGTTGAATCAGAGGAAGAAAAGGAGATTTTTAAATGGATGACCAGACAGTTTGCTTGGGTGAGACATTATTTCCCATTTTTATGGGGGATAGCAATATTTTTTAACCTGGGAATGAGAGCATCCAATATAGCAGGAATATTTATTTTATTTTTGAATCCAGTTGTGGGTTTGCTTTTATTGTCTTCGCTCTTATTTGACTTTATGAGAGGGTGGCAGGAATATGATACCTTTGTTAAACTCATGGAATATGAAAAGGAGAAATTCATATCTCCTGTGTATCATATTTTGCTCCGCCCCTTAGCATCTTTTCTGATCTCCTATAATCTTCTTTCATCCATTTTTGTAAAAGAGGTTGAATGGAAGGGAAGAAATTATTCTATTCCAAAGGCTTCCCTCCAAAGAAGATTTTGAGGCATAAGATAATCCAAAGTGGTGGAATAATAACAAGGGAAAAAGCAAGGAATGCATTGTAATGTATGGCAACATAATCATAAAGAATGGATGCAATCATCACATATGTCAGTATTTCATGAATTTCTGCATAAAATAACATCTCTCCCCTTTTCTCGATATTTTTGAATACTTTGTATGCTGTGTATACGAGAAAGATAGAAGTAACTGAAACGAGCAGGAGGGATACATATGCTGGAAAATAATATAGTGCAAAAAACGCAATTATGATAAAAACAATTTTCAGGCCGTAACCATACAAAATGAAGCTTTTTGGCACATAAATGCCATCATCTGCTTTAGCACCAAAAATTGCTGGAGTTGTTTTAACTCCCTGTAACAAATCATATTTCAAGTCCTTTAAATTAGCTGATACGCCAACATTGAAGGCATATTTAAGAAGAGGCAGAAACGAAATAAGTATGCATGGCAGCCCTATCTCTTTTTTATATGAAAATGCCCCTGCAAGGAAAATCATCATTGCCGCCAGCCCTAAAATATACTCCATCCATGCAAATTTCTTACTCAGTTTGTTGTATAATGTGTAAAAAAGATAGTAAAGCATTAAGAAAAGAAAAGATATATGCGAAAAGAAAACCAATGTTATTATAATGGAAATAGTGAAAAGAAGAGCCATAAATGCTATTGCCTCCTCCTTTGAAATCAATCCACTTGCTAAAGGCCGATCGGCAACATATCCTGATTTTTTATCTATTTCTATATCAAAGTAATCGTTCTGCACGAATCCGAAAATGTTAGCACATATCCCCACAATTAGCAGGAGACCAAGGCCACTAAAAATTCCATTTGATATGGCTCCGAGAATGGGCATCATGACGATGAAAATACCATATAAACGCATTAACTGGAGATATCCCCTCAGCTTATTCATGAAATATAATAAAATAGCGATTTAAATGAATGATGTTAAGTAATTCTGCAAAAAGAAAAGGAAATGTCTAATTTCGTAATGATTTATCCGATAAGGATATGAAAGTAACAGCAAATATCGATTCATCATCGATTTTCATGTTTAATTTAGTCCAGTAAATTTTATATGTAAACCAGATTTAAGCACAGATGGAAGAGATTAACATTGAAGGGAGTAAATTGCATATATTGCCGGTAATACATGGACTTGTTGGAGAGGAAAAGAAAGTAGAGAGGGCTTTTGAAAAATTTAAGCCAGATTGCATAGCAATAGGCGTATCCCCAGAAGACATAGAGATTATGAGGAAAATAAAAAAAATAAAGGCTGATGAAGTGGAAATGAGTCTGCAGCATCAGTATTATTTAATGCATCTCTCAAAATATGGAAAAATTTCCCTTCCTCCCCCTGATTTAAAGACAGCCCACGAAATTGCCGATAAGCACAAAATACCACTCAAGGCAATAGATATTGACGACAATGAATATGCCGATTTACTGGTGGAAAATGTCTCAATATTCTCTCTCATACGATATTCAAGAAAGATAAAAAAACTGGGAAGGAAACAATTTAAAGCAAAGGATGCAGAGGAATTTGTTTATGAATGGGAAAAAGAAATAAGTTCAATCAAATCTTTTAAAAAGATAGAGGAAATAAGAGAGGAAAGGATGGTTGAAAATATTATCAGGCTGTGTAAAGAATATAAAAAAATTCTCACAATAGTTCCCATGGAAAAATATAAGAACATTCTCTTGAAGCTAGAAAGATATAAAAAATAGGCACATATTACAGCCCATGAAGAAAAAAGTAGTAATAATGGGGGCAGCTGGCAGAGATTTTCATAATTTTAATGTTGTTTATAGGGACAATGAGGATTATGAAGTAGTTGCTTTCACTGCAACGCAAATTCCTAATATATCTGGCAGAAAATACCCGGCGGAGCTTGCCGGCAGATTATATCCCAATGGAATACCAATTTATGATGAGAAGGATTTGCCAGATATTGTTAAAAAATATGATGTTGATGAAGTTGTTTTTTCGTATAGTGATGTTTCGTACAATTATGTTATGGGCAAGTCGGCGATAGCAAATGTTGCTGGAGCTGACTTTAAGTTATTGAGTCCAAGTCATACAATGCTCAAGTCGAATAAGCCAGTTATAGCAGTTTGTGCAGTTCGTACAGGTTGCGGGAAATCACAATTTTCTAGAAAAATATTTGAAATTTTATCAAGGAAATATAGAGTTGTTGCCATCCGTCATCCGATGCCTTATGGTGATTTGGCAAAGCAGAAATGCCAGAGATTCGCAAGCTATGAAGATTTGGATAAACATGAATGCACAATTGAAGAACGCGAGGAATATGAGCCGTATATTGAGATGGGAGGTATTGTATACGCCGGTGTTGATTACGAGGAAATTCTAAGAAATGCTGAAAAGGAGGCGGATGTTATAATATGGGATGGCGGTAACAATGATTATCCTTTTTACAAACCAGATTTGCACATTACCATAGCTGACCCTCATCGTGCTGGACATGAACTTCTGTATTATCCAGGAGAGGTTAATCTTAGAATGGCAGATATTGTTATAATAAATAAGGTTGATACTGCCAAAGAAGAGAATATAAAGAAAGTTGAAGAAAATATTAAAAAAGTAAATCCAAGAGCCAGAATAATAAAAGCATCATCTCCCATAGAAGTTGAGGGGGACATTAAAGGGAAGAGAGTGCTTGTTGTTGAAGATGGACCGACTCTCACACATGGTGAGATGCCTTATGGCGCAGGAACAATAGCAGCCCAGCAGAACGGTGCAGAGATAATTGATGCAAAAAAATACGCAGTTGGTTCAATAAAAGCAACATTTGAGAAGTATCCACATTTACATAAAATATTGCCAGCGATGGGTTATGGGAATGAGCAAATAAAGGAGCTGGAGGACACAATAAATGCCGCAGATTGTGATGTTGTGCTGGCAGCCACACCAATAAATCTAGCCAGACTCATCAATGTAAATAAACCGGTGATAAGAGTAAGATATGGAGTAGGAAAAGAAATGGAGAAAGAACTGGAAAAAGTACTTGAAGAATTCCTAAAAAACCGTGATTTTCCCAGCTAGTATCTCATCCTTTATTTCTGCTATTTTTTCTAATCTTTGCTTTACAATTTCTTCTACACCCGAATCTATATTGCCACCCACAACGCTTATTCCAACAACAAGCGGATCTGTCACAGGCTTGCCGATTTGTGAGAGCATTTTTACGTAGACTTCCTCCACATCATAATTCTTAACAATGTCCTGTGCTATTCTGGTTGCAGTTATGTTATAAAGTTTGCCAACATGAGTTACAGGGTTTTTGCCAGCAGCTGCTTCCATTGATGCAGGACGATTTGGTGTGATTAATCCATTAATTCTATTTCCCCTTCCAACGGAACCATCATCTCCATTTTCCATTGAGAGGCCGGTGACGGTTAAATAAAAGACACCTTTTTCATAGTCATCGGCGGTATTTATTGCTAAACTGACATCTTTTTCAGTAAATTTTTTGGCAAAATCAAGCAGTTCCCCTGCTATTTCTTCTTTAACGCTTATATAATGATCTGCATCAGGGATATGTTTGTCAACCATTGCAATCGCAACTGTAATGTTTATTTTGTTCTCCACTCTTGAACTCATTACCTTAACATCCTCGCCAATTTCCGGATAATTGCTACGGAGATTGATATTTATATATCTCTCCATCTGCAAAGTTAATTTTTCGGTCTCGCTCAGAGGAGCATATCCTACGCCAACGGAAGTATCATTTGCCAGTCTGCGGCGGGGATCATACACACTTTTCAAATCCTGACTTCCTTCCCATATCTTACAATCTATTATGACATCTGTATCTGCACTGAGATTGCGGAAATTCTTTTCCAGATATTCATGAGCTGCTCTTACTGCTATGGCTCTTATTGGCAATCTTTTGTTTCCAAACAAAGCTGTTGCTCTTCCTACAAGCAGAATATATGCTGGCTCAATTATAACTCCTCCTCCGAAAGATGGCTGCGACTGCCCGCCAACTATCTGACATTCATCAGTATTGTGATGCAGAATATAGCCGAAATGCTGCAAATACTCCTTGCATAATGCTCTTGAAACAGTTTCAGCCAGCCCATCTGCAACAGAATCTGGATGTCCAACGCCCTTTCTTTCAACGATTTCCACTCTCTGTTTTTCCACTGGCACTCTATCTAAACTTTCGACTGTTATTTTCATAAAATGTGCATTCGTAAGCTATACTTATATTTTTGCCACTTTTTCAACTTAATCAGCTTGTAAGAAAAATAATAAATGATGCTACAAGAAGACCAACTATTCCAGTCATTTGCCATATGGGATAGTTGAGCAGTTCCCTAATCCTCGAAATTTTCTCAACAATTTCTATTTCTTCTATCGAGATTTTAATGAGTTTCCATATACCTTTTAACGGAAAAGAATAAGCAAAAATCAGTATCACACAGGTTGTAAATGCTAGAGCTTCCTTCCCATTAAAGAATGTCCATATGCCAATAAATGAAACAAACAAGCCAGTGAGGGATAATATCAATGCAAAAATGAGAGTTTCAGCAAGTCCCCATCTTACAGCTGGCGTAGCAAGCCCCACCTCCTTATCTTCAATATAATCTTGAGATTGATTAACCAGAGCAATCCCATAATGTGTTATGGTTAAGGCAATCATAATGAAGAAAATTGATGCAGGGGGAAAGCCTGCGATTACATAATATAAGAAGAAAAACGGAGCGAATATTGCAGAAAATGCAAGAGTTGAATGAAGAGCTCCTCTCACTTTAAAATGAAAGGGTTTTATTGAATAGGATAAACCAAAGAATGTTGAAATTACAACAAAGATAAAGAGCCACATATTCGAGATTTGTAATGAAATATGAAAAGATAATACGAAAGAGATTGCTAAATGGATTAAAATTATTATTTTCAGTGTGCTCTTTCCTAATTCATTTACGGCTGATGCAACATATTTCTTAAATTTTTCATCTACTTCTACATCTTCCAAGGCATTTATTAAAAATCCGCTCCAATAGAGAAGGAAAAACACAATTAATGCTTCTAATATTGGCAAACTAATCAAAAACTTACCCGATAAGAGGAAAGGAATAACCACACCCAATATTTCGGCAGGCAAATATTCTATTCTACATGCTCTTAAGTATGCCGATATTTTATTCATCGATGGTTTAGATATCCATGAGTATTTAATCCTTCTTTAAATAAGTATTTAACAAACTTGTATCGGATTTAAGTAAAGTTTCCTTTAATTTTTTTAAATTTTTTGATGAATGAAAGAAAAGAAGCAGATTCAACATCTTTTCACAAGCCATTCATATATTGCAGGATATACCTCTTCATTTGCCTTCTTCCCCAGATTCAAATCAATATGGCCGTAATTGGCAGAATAGCCATTTTCCACCGAAAATTCAATATATTTTTTATCCTTGCTGCCAACGCTTTCAAAAGCATATTTTATTTCTTGTGGAGGGGCTGTTTTATCACCTCCCCCTGCTATAGTAAGGAGAGGCGATGTGAATTTTCTGAGGTTATGTTTATAACTGTAAGGGGCAAAATAGCGACGTATGAATGGAAAGCGGTAGAATATATCGTAGAGCCACGGATTTTTTGGATACTGACAAAAGTCGTGATATTTTATGAATATGGCAAAATGGGAGAAAACCTTTGATGCAATGGTGTTATCCAAGCTTTTTTCAAAATATTCTTTGAGTATCTGTTTATATATGTTTTTCTCATTAGCCATCAGATGTTTCAATTTATCAAGCATTCCGACTCTTTCTATTATCTTTACCCATCTTACAGGAATTGATATTCTTCTTGGATAGAGATGTTTTGCCACTGATCTGAAAAAAGAGGGCCATTCTTTGCTTGCAACATAATCAAATGCAGCAGGTGAGCCAATTGTAACAACACCTTTCAGATGACGCTTTCCTTCTCCTTCGCCATAAGCATAGGCGATCATTCCTCCCATGCTCTTGCCCACCCAGAAAACTTTTGGATGGCGTTTTTTCTCCTTGTAATATGTACGGCGAACAAAATCGATTATTGAAGGCATATCTTTATTTATATAATCATCAACACACCAATTATATTTTTCAGGATGCCTTAAAGGGCTGAATGTCTGACTTCCATTTCTGCCTCTCAGTTCAGCCACCCATACATCGAATTTTACTCCGCCATCTCCTCCTTCATAGAGATATGCTGCCAGACTATACTTCTCCCATTTCTTACTTCCTTCTCTACCAAAATCCATACAAGAAGCATTACCACCCAGCCCATGGCACAAAATTACAGGGTACTTCGCAACCTTGCCGGATGGCTTATATCTTTTCAAAGCAAGCTCCCAGTTATCAGGCGTGGAGGCGTATAAGGCATTTTTAATCATGATGAGAAATGTTGCTTTATTCTTATATTTTTAGAAATTTTTGGAAATAGAATGAAGCAATGACGTTCCTAGGAGCATCATACTACAACAGCATATCATTCCATTTTTCATTCATATACCATGACCAAAAACTTTGCTATTTCTTCAGATATTTCTTCCCAATCATCAAAAATCCAGTGGCAGCCGTTTTTGACAACAAATTCGGCATTGTATTTTTTTGCAATTTTTTCAACCATGCCAGGAGGAGATGCTTTGTCATCTTTTGTTGCTATGAAAAGGAGAGGACTATCTACCTTTTTCTCATCCACTGCAATTTTCCCTGTTGCAAGCTCATACGCTACTTTTGGTGCCTCCGCTTCCATCTTTTCGTAGATTTCTTCTAGTTTTCCTTCTTCAACACAATTCGCCAAAAATTTCTTAACAAATTTTTTATCTGGCATGATAGGTTTTTTGGTAATTATTTTTGATAAGAATTTCAAAGAATAAAGAAATAAGGAAGTATTACTAAGTTTTATTCCTTTGGGGGGAGCAGAACATATGGCAACACCTCCTTTAATTCTTTTCTGCTCTGCTACTTTCTGAACTATAAGCCCGCCCATTGAATGCCCAATAAGCACATCCTCTCTGCCAACTATAGAGGCAACTTTATCAACATAATCCATAAAGCACACATGCCTCAAATCAAATCCTTCCTTAAGATTCACTGCCCTGCATTCATAATTTCTTGCCTTAAAATATTCAATAAAATTTTTCCATATGCTGCCACTACACCACATTCCATGAACAAACACAAGCATGATAATAAATATCAAGAGAAATAAAAGGATAACTGTGAAAAATTCCTTCATTTCTTCTTGCATCTCCTATATTTTCTGGAGTTGGTAAATAAGTGAAGCTTAGGATGCCATTGTTGCTACTCTGTTTTCACTCCATTCAATCATTTTTTCAATAAAGACAGCCATAATTATAACAAAGATGATGGTTAAAGATAGCCGTAATAACATGAATTGTGGCCCAAGAAATTGAAGTTCCACCATCTCCTGTGGTATTTTTATGCATGCCCAAGCAGATAAGAAAACGATAATGTTAGATATTTTAGCGCCTTTTTTAAGTAAGGTAACAGCTATCGGAAAGGCAATATAAAGAGGGCCTGTTGGCAATGCACCAAGAATTATAGCAAGAATAATACCCTTTAGTCCAGATGTTTTTCCAAGATATTTTACAACCGTTTCTTTTGATACCCATACTGCAAAAAGACCTAATATTATCATAACAGCAGGAAGTATTAACATCATCTCAATGAAATAATCCCACAATGTATTGATTACTGGCCCCTTTCTATCTGGAAAAATTGATAGAAGAAGTATGGCAATCAGTAAAATTATCCCCAACAAGATCCAATCTCTTTTTTGTTTTAAATTATCCCTCATAGGATGGCCTCCATAATCAAGGCAATGAGGATTGCGATGACAAAGCTTATCCCATTTCGTAAGAGTGCCATCTTCCTTCCAAGCTCTTTTATCTCCAGAGGCAAAGTAATTGTTCCAATCATAGTCAATGTGGTGATGAAGGCAGCTATTGCACTAACTGATGCTCCTTTTTCCAGAAGAGAAGCAGCTAAGGGAAATGATAACAAAGCTGGAATATGTAATACTGCGCCTACCATTCCTACAAGTAATATTCCCACCATTCCAGATTGCTCGCCTACAAACCTTGAGATTTGAGTAGCTGAAACAAATCCGAGAAGTAAGCCAATGATGATTATAATAACAAAAACCATAGGGAGCATTCCAACAAAAGATTTTCCAGCTATTTTGAGCGATTTTATTGCTTTATCCTTATCTTTAGAAAATGCTATCAAAAGACCAGTGACAGCTATGCCATTAATAGTGACTGCAGTAATATTCATTTAATCACCTGCCTCCTCCGTTTCTAGCAAATCAATTACAATTTTTTTTGTTTTACGTTTCCATATTTTTTCTGGTGCGCCACCTCTCTCGATATATTCAGCAATTTCTATAATGCCAGCACTTTTAAGCTCTGATAAATGATAGTATAATCCCGATTTTGTAAGTTTTTCACCTTTTTTGAGTAAATAGTTATAAATTTCTTCTGTGCTCTTTTTTCCATTTCCAATATATTCAATAATCAACCATCTGGTGCGAAAGCGGAGCGCCCTCAAACAATTACGAAATTTGAACCACTTTGGAGGAACATCGCTTGGCGGTCTGCAATGGAGCTTTTCACACATGACGTTTATCACCTTTCCTGAATAGAATTTTCAATTCAGAAACGAGCATTTTGTAATTTAAGATAAGATGA
>JAPDJQ010000056.1 GCA_029259015.1 Thermoplasmatota archaeon
CCTTTTGCAAAGTGGGTTATTGCCTTATCTTCATATTTCTGCAAAAATTTTTTAGCTTTTCCAACAAGTTCTTCTATATTTCTTTCTATTTTCCTTCCTTTTTCATCTACTTCTACTCTTTCTTCTTTATCTACAACATATAAAAGGTGAGGGGTATATCCAAAAGCTTTTGCAATTTCTAAGGTCAAAGAAGGCACCCTTTTATTTGGCGCAAGATTTGAACATATGCCTAAAACTATTTTATTTCCTCTGCCCATTTCAACCCAGATTGGGATATTCATTTCCTCAAAAAGCCTATATCTAAGGAAACAATTTTTTTCATAACCTGTTATAATACAAGTAATATTTTGTTCACGAGATATTTTCTTTACTTCTTCAGAGAATTCTCCAAAAATAACCTTCTTCTCAAATTCATGTATAAATGGTTCTACTTTTTCAAAAATAATCTTTTCAGCCACCATACTACCTTGTTCTAAAATCTGATTTTCCATTTCTTCCATTTGCTCTTCCGTCAGAAAAACTTCAGATACTTCCTCCATCTTTTTTAATGTTTTTTCCTCTATAATATAAGCAACCACTAACCGTGAATTAAATTTTTCCATGAATTTTGCTATCCTGTTGACTGCATTTTCTGGAAAAAATTCAGAAGAGATTGGCAGTAGCAGTTTTTTGAATATTTCCATTGAAAATGAAAAAGTTCATGCTTATAAAATTTTTTCATTTAAATTTTCCAAAAGAGGACCATGTATCAACAAATTTATCAACTGCTTTATCTAGAAACGTACTTTTATAGGTTATAAGCAAATCAATAACTTTTTCTTTATTTCTGACAACATATGCTTTTTCCTTTCCTAAGGAAATTTCTTCAATTACTCCCGCATCAATCAGCTTTTTTATATGGAATGAAATAGTTGAAGGAGCTTTTCTCACATTTTCGCAAATTTCTTTATGTATTGCTCTTGGATTTTGAAGAAGAAAAACTACTATTTTTCGCGGTGTCGCTTGGCGGAGCAGGGACATTATTTTTTCATCCTCTGCAGAAATTTTTTCGGATATGAAATAGCGTCTATATTTTCCATCCTGCCGAGAAGTGAGGATATTCCTCCTCTCTAAATAGTGAAGGTGATAATCTATTGTGCTCAATGACATGTCAAGCTCACGGGCGATTTCTCTTTTATGCAACCCTGGAGAATTTGCAATCAGGTTGTATATTTTGTTTCTTGTTTCTAATGCTAAGTAATCTTCTTTCATTTTTTGACAGATGCAATGTAAAGGGATATTATAATAAGTAAATCAAGCAATATAAGATGGCCTACATAGAATTTTTCGAAGATGATCGCTAATGCCTTGATGAAGAATAAAAGGAAAGCTATTCCTATAAAGAGCATTTTTGTTTCCTTAATTCTTTTAAAAGATAGAAGCGAAACTAAGAATAAGAGAAGTGATATGCCTGCAACTACAATTGCAGAGAACATCATTATCTCTTTAATGTTAACACCCTCTCTTTATTACTGCAAAATATAAAAATCTTCCTAACTACAAAAAATAGAGGGAAAGAGGTTAGCTCAGCCCAAGCACAAACGGGCCAAGCACAAAGCCACTTGCAGTTTTTGTCACTCCAGCAGCAGTTACAGTTACAGTTGTTGGGCCAATTCCAAGCACAAAACCTGGCGAAACAGTAGTGCTTTCTCCAGGTGCAAGAGATGGTATTGTTCCTTCTGCATGCTTTCCTAAGAATACTAAGCCAGATAAATCAATGCTCCAATCAACATTTTCTGCAGCCTCACTTCCAGTATTTGAAATTGTTGCTTTTACTCCAAATCCTCCTGAAACATCGATTGTTATCAATGGTGCTGGCAGAGGAGCATAGTAAATATCTCTATTTCCATTTCTTGTATCTGTCCATACTATTCCTCTACTACATATATCTAAGCAATTTTCTTCTGCAACAACTGTACCATCTACATCATTTATCTGTTTTGGCTCTCCCCATGTTGCTCCTCCATCTGTTGATTTAACCAAGTAAAGATTTCCATCCTTGACATATACAACATACACTGAATTTCCACTCATGTATACAGAAGGATACATTTCCTCTGCAGGATGTTCTTCTACAACAGTGCTTGTTCCCCATGTTTGTCCTCTGTCATTGCTATATGCACATTTTATATCCCAATCTCCAAATGGATTGTCGTTGCACATGTATACTACAACAACCTTATCTCCTTGTGCATCCACTTCAGGATGTGCAGCATCATACGTATCTCCTTTTGCAAGATAAAACTGTTCTGCCACAAATTCTATATCATCTTCTTCTACAGGAACACATCTCTTATAAGTAACTTCAAGTCTTCCAGTACTTTCATTAATGTGCTGAGCTACGGTATAGAAGAAATCATCTTCGCTCCAAGCTGGGTCCGAATCATGTATGCATGCCATATCTGGATCTTGGGCTGGGGCTGTATCTAAAACGCTTTCAGTATCCCAATTGTATACTAAGCTTGAAATATCTGCGTGCATCCAGAATAGCATCCAGCCGTCATCCATGCCTTGATCATCATCAATATAGAAGTGAACGGGCCCAGTCATATCAAATGTATGTTCCCAGTACCATGAATCATCTTCTATGCATGCATATGTTGCTCCGGGCAGGATTCCCTCAGTAAAACTAATGAACTGATAGGTGTCGGGATTTGTAACATCTGTTATGAGCCATACATTTCCTGTTTCATATACTTGCTCCAAGCATATTCCCCATATTCCATCAAATACAATTGGACTGCTGTATTTGCTTCCTTCAACGTATGCACTGTCTGCATAATACTGGTAGCCATCTAATTGGAATACATTTGCTTGAAAACTATTCCCTCCGTCTGTAGAGAAAGCTATGCCAACGTCAGATTCCATAGCAGATATTTCATGAGTCCAAGTAACAACAATGTTGCCATTTCCATCTACAGTTATTGATGGAAGCATGTCTTCTTCGGGGCTGTTGGGTGTTACTAAAACATTTCCTTGGTTGCTTAAGATCGGTGTTGCATAGCTTGTGCCAAGTTCTATAATGTTTGGTGTTACTATCCTTGCATTTTCAAATAAAAATGTAATTTCTTGTTGCGTTCCTTTCGAGAAATTCACCCCTGCTAAACCAGCCACTA
Organism: Thermoplasmatota archaeon; assembly: GCA_029259015.1. GTDB lineage: Archaea > Thermoplasmatota > E2 > UBA202 > JdFR-43 > JdFR-43. The sequence continues at coordinate 3,156 of JAPDJQ010000056.1, forward strand.
ACAAAATGGCTCCTACAAATATTGCTTTATTCATTTTTCAGCCTCCGATTTTATTATGAAATAATGTTTTAAATAATTAACGCCGAAAATTTGAAATGATAATTATTACTTTTAATAACTCCTTGAAAGAAAAAGAGAGGACCTGGCCTCAACGAGCCAGGTAAATTTCTATGCAAGAGACGTTCACCTTATTTCCTTCCTCGTTCGTTAGCTCCTCTGTGAATATTTTTACATCTTCTATCTTTGCATCTGTCACAAATCGTCTCCTCACAATCTCTGCTACGTCTACAGCTCTGGAAATGGCTCTTCCCCTCGCTTTTATTGCCACCTTATTTGCTCCAGAGTTTAACTGGGTTATTGCAGCCAGCACATAATTCATTGGTGGCTTATTCCCCACGTATATCACATTTTCCTGTTCTTCTGCCATTTTTATCCCTCCTCATGGAAATAAAAACGGGTAATATAAAATTATCGCCTGCTCTGTAAAAAATCAGCAAAATTTTTTAACCTTGCCTATATAAAAATAAGGTGCAAAGGGAGAAAAGGCATGGGGGAGTGCCAAAAACCCTTTGCACCTTTATTTTAGCTTTTTGAGAAGCTGGGAAATTATTTCCTTGTCTATGCGTTCTTTTTCCTTCTTTTCTTCCTTGTAAATTCTCCATGGCAATTTGTGGCTTTCCATTGTCGCCACATACACCACACCTCCTATCCCAATCCATGCAAGCAGAAAGAGAAAGCCTGGCATTGCTCCCTCAAGCTGGAGTATGTAGCCGAAGAAAAGAGCCGATAAAAGCATTCCTGCCAGAGCAACTGCCCATATGCCTGCAAACTTATATTTTGCTTTGCTGAATATCTCTGGATGTTTGTATGGCAGGATGAGGGTTGCTATTGATATGGCTATATAAATGAGCAATACAGCCATATTTATCATCATAACAACATTCATGAAGACCTTGGCGAAAACTATTATTATGATTGCCACGATGGCATTTACCACCAGCGACCACTTCGGCACTCCAAATCTATTCAGCTCTGCCATTTTCTCTGGCACTATTTTATCCCTGGCCCATGCAAATGATAGGCGAGATGTTGCAAGCATCATTGGATTTATATCGGAGATGATTGCTATTGAGCCTGCAAATGCAACATAAACAGCTATTGCAGCTGGCAGAAAATGTGCCATTAACTCAGGCACAGAGCCAGAAGAAAAATTATATGAATCATAAAATGAAGGACTCATTGAGCCATAGGTTACAATGGCTACAGCAATATATGCTGTTGCTATTGCAAACATTGATATTGTTATTCCCTTCGGCAATATTTTTTCTGGCTCTTTAACTTCATCTCCAGCATTTGCTATGGCAGCAAAGCCAATATAGCTGAAGAAAATTAGACTGCTTGCCATAGCTATCGATTCCGTATCAAAATGAAAGGAATATTCAAGATTGCTCAGGCTCACATTTTGCAGACCAAATATTACAAGCAACGATATGCCAAGCATTAAAAGAACAAACATTGTTGTCTGCACTCTTCCATATACTTTGACACCGAGATAATTTATCAGGAAAAAGAGGATAACAAGCAAGATAGCTATAATTTGTATATTCTCTGTTATGAAGTTTGTGATGGTGTGCATGCCTATAATATCAAAGAAATTGTTTATGAGAATGATATCTCCAACTGCCATCGCCGCTATGGTGGCAATCATTGCAAACCATCTTGCCCACGTTGATATAAAGCCAATGAATGGATCTATTATTTTGCTGATAAAAACATATTCTCCTCCTGATGATGGCAGGGCTGACGATAAAACAGCATAGCATAAAGCCATTAAAAAAGCAGGGATGGCTGCTATTATATAAGAAAGCACAATAGCTGAGCCAACATTTACTTTACTCTGTATCTGCACAGTTGATATAAAAAGCCCTCCGCCTATAACCGATGTAACCACTGTTGCAACCACTTCTTTGAGCCCTAATTCTCTTCTTAATTCCATTTTATCTTCCAAATTGTATGAATAAAGGAAGGAAAACGAGACTGACTATTGACATAAGTTTTATGAGTATGTTTAAGGAGGGCCCCGCAGTATCCTTGCATGGATCTCCCACCGTATCTCCCACCACTGCTGCCTTATGAGCAAAGCTTCCCTTGCCACCGAAATGGCCAGCTTCAATATACTTCTTTGCGTTGTCCCATGCTCCTCCCGCATTTGCAAGAAATATTGCCATTAAGAAGCCAGATGCTGTTGCTCCGGCAAGCAATCCAACTAAAGCCTCTATTTTCCATATTCCAATTATTATTGGAATGATAACAGCCATGCTCGATGGCAATATCATCTCCCTTAAAGCACCTCTTGTTGCTATCCTTACACACCTCTCATAATCTGGCTTGCCTTTCCCTTCTAAAATACCAAGCTCTCTGAACTGTCTTCTCACTTCATTAACCATTTTTTCTGCAGCTCTGCCAACTGCTCCTATTGTCATGGAAGAAAATAAAAATGGCAGCATTGCCCCTATAAATACGCCTGTCATTAAATATGGCGAGGTTAAATTCAAATCAATTTCTTTTCCCAGCATTTCTTTTGCTTTTTCAACAAAAGTGAATATTAGTGCTAGGGCAGTTATTGCTGCTGAGCCAATGGCAAAGCCCTTTCCCATTGCCGCCGTTGTATTACCCACAGCATCCAAAGCCTCATCCCTTTTCCTTGTTTCCTCTCCTAGGCCTGCCATTTCTGCTATGCCCGCTGCATTATCTGCTACAGGCCCATAGCAATCTGTCGCCAGAGAAATGCCAAGAGTTGATAGCATGCCTACCGCCGCCAAAGCAACGCCATAGAATCCAGCAAATTCATAGGCGACAACCATTGCTACGCATGTTGAAATTATGGGTATAACTGTACTCATCATGCCAATTGAGAGTCCTTGCAAAATATCTGTTGCCGCTCCTGTTTGAGCTGCCTCGGCAATTTTTTGAGCTGGTTTACGCTGCTCAGACGTGAAATATTCTGTTGTAAGCCCTATTACAATGCCGTCAATCAGACCCATTAAAACAGCATAGTATGGCTTGAAATCGCTGAGCATATAATAAGTTGCTATGAAAGCAAGTATGGCAAAGATGACGGCAGCGCCAAACAATCCATTGCGGAGAGCCGCATATAAATTCTTTCCCCTCACAAAAAGCATGGATATTATCGATGCCACTATTCCCAAGCCAGCTATAACAAGGGGATATACATCAGCATTTGAATAAACAGCTGCTATCAAAGCAAGAGTAATGGCAGAAATTATGGAGTCAGCATATGATTCAAATAAATCTGCTCCCATGCCAGCAACATCTCCAACATTATCACCTACATTATCAGCTATAACAGCTGGATTGCGGGGATCATCTTCGGGTATACCAGCCTCAACTTTTCCCACTAAATCGGCGCCAATATCAGCGGATTTTGTGTATATTCCTCCTCCTACTCTCGCAAATAATGCTATTCCACTTGCCCCAAACCCAAAACCAAAAAGAATGCTGGCTGCATTTTCCTTGAATAAAAGAAAAAAGGTTGTAACTCCTATTATGCCAAGTCCAACAACCACAAGCCCCATTACTGCCCCAGACGAAAACGCAATTATCAGCCCTTCCCTCAACTCTCTCTTAGAAGCTTCCGCAGCTCTCACATTTGCCATCGTAGCTATTCTCATTCCAATATTGCCGGCTAGAGCAGAAAATATCGCCCCAGTTAGAAAAGATAAGGCAGTCTGCCAGGGCATATCTGTATAAAAGCTTGCAGCAATCAATGCAATGGTTACAATGGCGACAAAAATTGCTATAATTTTGTATTCCTCATTTAAAAAGGTGATTGCCCCCTTATGTATTGCCTCAGAAATTTCTTGCATTTTTTTGCTTCCTGCGGGCTTTTTTAAAATATAAAGTGCTAGGCATGCTGCTACAAACAAAGAGATAAAACCAATTACAATTGGAACTATCTTGAGCATGGTTGTGATATATTTTGAATACTTAAAGTTTTATAATTCCTTCTCATTTTACCAAGTCATTCATTTCTTTGTTTCTTTTTAAAAATACTCAAGCAAAAAAACTATATTGGTGAGGAGATTACAAATTATAATGCCATTCAGTAAATCAAAGCTCATGGAATTTCCAAGAGATGTAGTAGTGGGGCATGGAGTTATAGAAGACATTGGAGAGTTATGTGAAAGAGTCAATTTAGAAGGAAAATGTTTGGTTGTTCATGATGAGACAACGAAGCGAATAGCAGGAGAAAGAGTAGCATCTCTTCTTGGCAAGAAATATGAAGTGTATGATGTGGTTGTTGAAAAAGCCACAATGAAGGAAGTAAGAAGAGTGCAAAGAATGGCGAAAAAGATGGAGGCTAATTTTTTAGTTGCTGTTGGGGGAGGGAGCGTTATAGATATTGCCAAGCTTGCATCTTACAAAAATAAGACTCCTTTTGTAAGTGTTCCAACAGCTGCCTCCCACGATGGAATAGCATCTCCTCGTGCCTCAATAAAGGACAATGGCGTTTCTATTTCAAAGGAAGCCCGCTCCCCTCTCGCAATTCTTGCAGATACAGCAATAATTTCAAAAGCTCCATACAGGATGCTTGCTTCAGGCTGTGCAGATGTTATCTCAAATTTGACAGCTATTCTTGACTGGCAGCTGGCTCAAAGATTGAAAGGAGAGTATTATAGCTCCTTTGCCGTAGCTCTTGCAAAAACAGCGGCTGAGACAATAATAGAAAATGCAAAATATATAAAGCCGGGAATAGAAGAGGCGGTGTGGATTGCTGTAAAATCCATGATTGTATCTGGTGTGGCAATGAGTGTAGCAAATTCTTCCCGTCCAGCCAGTGGGGCAGAACACATGTTTTCTCATGCCTTGGATAGAATAGCTCCCGGAAAGGCAATGCATGGAGAGCAATGTGGCGTTGGTGCCATCATGATGATGTATTTGCATGGTGGAGACTGGGAAAGCATAAAGGATGCATTAAAGGAGATAGGTGCACCAACAACAGCAAAAGAGCTCGGGGTTACAAAAAGAGACATAATAAAAGCTTTGACCATAGCTCATAAAATAAGGCCTGAGAGATATACCATTTTAGGCACAGATGGGATAACAAAGGAGGCAGCTGAAAAACTTGTAAAAATAACGGGGGTGGCATAATGGTTTTAATCACTCTTGTTGGAAAAAAGCTGGCACAGGAAGGAAATGAATTTGTTTATCTTGGCATAACCCAGAAATGCAAAAACTGTCGTCTCAAAACAGTGTGTTCCAACCTTCAGGAAGGGAGAGTATACAAAGTTGTCAAGGTGAGAGATAAATCTCATAGCTGCTCGCTTCACGAAGATGGCGTAGTGGTTGTAGAAGTGGAAAAACTGCCGGCAGAAGTAAATATAAAGGAAAAGGAGGCAGAGGCAACAGCAGTGGCATATCGTCCGATAAAATGCAATAAAGTACTCTGCAAAGAGCATGAGTCATGCGTTCCTAATATAAAGGAAAAAGAATATAAAATTGTAGAAGTAATAGGAGATGTTGAATGCCCTAAAGGATACAAACTTAAAAAGGTGCTAATCGATGACATTAAATGACTTTGCAAGTGAAAAAGTTAAACAAATGAAAGCATAATTTTGTAACATTTTTGTATTCACTATTTGGCAGAATGTTTATATAATCCTCGCATTGTATATTAATAAGGAGGCGTAAAAATGAAAAGGATAGTAATAGTAGTTGTTACGCTATTATTAAGCACAGCTTTTATGCCAGTAATTAATGTTGTAAATTTTCCAAATTCTTCAAATTATGCAAAGAAGGAAGAAAGCTTACAGATTTATGAACTTCCAGCTCCTATAAAAATTGATATATCTCTTGAAGAGGCAATTGCCAGAAGAAAATCGGTTAGAGAATTTACTGAAGAACCTGTTAGTGAGGAAGAATTATCCACAATTCTCTGGTATGCATATGGATACATCAATGGAAAGAGACCAGTACATGCTATTGATAAAAATGCTGCACAGATTTATGTATTAAAAGAGGATGGCGTGTATAAATATGATGCCTTGAATCATTCCTTGATTCTATACAAAACAGGAGATTACAGAAAAAAGGTTGCACAGTATGAAGCTCCCATCCAATTGGGGCTTGTGTGGAATAAAAGCAAGAGCAGCAATGAATATTACGCTTCTGCAGAAATAGGACAGATTGGACAGAATATCTATTTTGTTACCAATGCTTTAAACCTCGGAACAGTAACCACAGTGGGCTTTACTTTATCTTTAATTGGTCTGCCTTCAAATGAAGAACCAAAAATAATTATGCCTCTTGGTCATCCAAAATACCCCTATAATTTTACTTACAAACCCATGCTTTTATTATCGAATCTTCCATGCATTCAGAACTCTTCCATGCCTTTGTTAACTGCTATAGAGGAAAGAAGTGAAACAACAACATTTGGAGGAGAAATTACAAAACAGCAACTCTCGCAAATTTTATGGGCAGCATATGGGTTTTCATATTATATTGACCATAGCTTATCTGAAAAGAATAAAATAGCAAGACATAGAGTGGTGCCAAGCGCCCATGCCTACTATCCATTAAAAATATATGCAATTACTGAAGATGGCATTTACAAATACTTTGCAGGATTATACAGATACTATATGTGGAATCTTCCAGTTCTTCATACTGTTGTGAAAATCAGAAACGGAGATTTTCGCAAAGAAATAGCTGAAGCATCTTCATTGCCTTCCATTGAGAATGCTCCTCTTATAATAATTTCTGTACTCAGCCTGAGAATGACAAAGGGAATGATTGGCTTGTGGGATGATTTTTCATCTGAAGAATATCGCTGGATGTGGTACTATGAGGCAGGAGCATCTGCCTACAATGTTTTGCTTGAATCCACTGCATGGAATTTATCTGCAAATATTGTCCTTCCTACAGATATAGATACCATACGCTCTCTTCTCAGATTAAATGAAGAATATATTCCCTTACTGATTGTGCCAGTAGGAGAAAAAATGCATTGATTTGCAGATATTTGATAATTTAATAAAGAACAACCCTTGTTATCAATAGTAAATTATATATTCTCTTTTTAAATAAGTGCTCATGGTTAAATACAGTACTATCTCCATTCCAAAGGAATTGCACGAGGAAATAAAAAGAACCGTCATTGATGATCCAAAATATGGTTATAAGAGTGTTGCTGAATTTTCATTAGAAGCTATAAAAATAAGGCTAGAAGAAATAAGAAGAGCATTGGAAGAAGAGAGAGGAGAGAGGGGGAAGAAGATAAAGAAAATAGTGGAAAATATAAAGAAAGCATTAAAGTAGCCTTTCTGGACAATACTCTTTCCTCACACAATTATTACATTTTCTTTTGTTGTTATGGTTTCTATGTGTTTCTCCCCTTTCAATATCTTTTAGCATTTTTTCTCTGAATTGCAGAACCAGCTTTTTCCATCTCTCTTCATACGGAATTTTGAATTCAGCATTTTTATATTTTAGAATTCCATATGAAGGAGTTATTCCGTATATATCTTCAACGAGCATACAATAAGCTGTTATTTGTATTACATGAGGGAAAGTGGGAGATTTTAAATCAGCGGTCTTTTCCTCAACTGGGATATACTCATTATCCATTTTTATAATATAGTTTCTCTCTTGATTTTCTAGTCCTATTATTAGTATTGATACTGAGATTATTGTTTTTAGTACGTTTTCTAGGTCTTTTCTTATCTTTTTTAGTGTTGGAGATTTTTTAGTAATGTTTGTGGTATGGAATGCCTTTAAACGATATGGCTGGCTGTTCTATGTTTGGTATTAGCTTGTTTTGCCAGGTTAGCCGTTGTTTTATGCTTAAACTTGTTTTTTATTAAGGATTAGCTACCAAGTTTTAGTCTTG
>JAPDJQ010000098.1 GCA_029259015.1 Thermoplasmatota archaeon
CCTCGACTCTTGGAAAAGATTGACCTGATTATCAGAATGAGAGAGGAGGTCAGAGAATGAATTGGGAAGATTTTAAAGATTTAGTAAAAGAAATGCGGGCAAAACAAGAAGAAATAATAAAAGAATATGGCAACAATACAGTTATGATTTTCATCGGTGTGCTCGATGATGAATTAAAAGATTGGGTAATCTGTTCCCCTGACGGAATAAATCTTCGCACAGGTAAAGGGTTTGCTGCAACAAAAAAAGAATTTGATAATGTAGATTTCAAAAAACTCATACAAAAACATCACTGGGAGGAAATTATCTCAGATTTCATTATAGAAGATGAGGAGGCATCGTCATGACCGCCTGCTTCCTCTGCCAGAATTGCGGCTACATGGAATGCTCCCGCCTTGATGAATGTCCTGTATGCGGAGGAAAACCATGCCATTCATAAGAGTTGAACCATACGGCACAATTTCATATGCAGAGTTTGAGGAGGAAATAAAGCCAGCATGGAAAGCAATCATGGGAGCTGAAGTATTGGAGGAGAAGAATCATGCCAAACTATAATAAGCAAAGGCGTTTGGTTCGTGATTTGATCTTAAATAACGCTATCCAGTTAGTTATAGCATTATTTTTATGCGTCCTGTTTCTTTTTGAGCTATATGATATCCCAAGTAGAGGTTTATTTTTAATACCGATAATATTTGCTGGATTTGCAGGATGGGACCTATTTTTATTGTTTGGGGGTGATAAAGATTAGACAAACTATTCTTTTTTATCTTCATCTTCATCCATCCGCTTTTCCAGTTTTCTCCAGATATAACGTAAAGGAGGTAAACAAAAAGCAAAAAAAATTAAGGAAATCAGTAAATACAGCCCTAATATATAAGAAATCCATATCAAGGCCATTCCGAGTAGCAAAAAAACATATATCGGGCTATATTTGCGGAGATAGAAAAGGATTTTCTTTCTTTTCGAACGCTGTTTTAGAGTGTTATTTTTCCTCATTTTTATTAACTAATCAAATAAGTTACCAATTATGTAACCAATTACACCGATCCATATTATCATCATTAATAAAAATGCAAATGGCATGTAGACAACTTTCCAAAGAAGAACAGAAATTGCTAAAGCAAAAAGTACCATTACAACAGCCATTGATATCCAGTCTTTATCTTTCTTCTTTTTCGCCATTTTCAATACACCTTACACAAAATAGTATACCGTCTTTAAATGTGTGTCGAAATTTCTCGTGTTTTTCATCATATAATAGCCATCTCCATAATAGCGAAGTAAATACTGTGAGGGTATATTGGGAGGAAAACCATGCCGGTAGATGATGCAACCTGGCAGGAGTTCATAAATCATGCAATCGCGAGGCAGCAGCTTGCAGAGACAACGCTGCAGGAGACAATCCGCAAGCTCAGGTACTTGGAAAAGCACGGCATCGATCTTATGGCGGATGAAAAGGAATTGGAAAACCAGGTTTATAATTTCTTTTCAAAAAAATTGCGCGAGGGTGCATCTTATTCTGCCCTCAATCATTATGTTCGCAGCCTGAACAGATGGTGCAAATTCAGAGGACTTGAGTTAAAATTCAAAAAATACAGGGAGGCATTCAAACCCAGAAGAATACCACTCACAAGTGATTTGAAAAAACTCATGGATGCATGCAAAGGCAGGACACCAATAGACAAAAGAGACAGAACAATCATCTTTACCTTATACAAAATGGGCCTGCGAGCGAAGGAACTCTGCAATCTCAATCTCGATGATATAGACTGGGTAAATGGAATAATGACGATAAGGGGTAAGGGAGGAAAGATAAGATATGTTCCCATCCCGCACGACTTGCTGAAAGGAAAGAACGTTCCAAGTCTGCTGAATTATGTAAAATACTGGCGCCTCAACACGGACAAAAAAGCATTATTCACAACCCAAAAAGGCAGAATCTCTCCAGTTTACCTGAGAAGCATAATCAAGAAAAGGGCACGCCAGGCGGGGTTGCCGTGGATCCATCCTCACTCGCTGCGCCACTATTACGCGACAAACCTGCTGAGGGCTGGAGTCAATATCAGGGTTGTGCAGGAGCTGCTGGGGCATGCGGACATCAAAACAACAGGAATTTATCTTCACATAATAGAGACAGATATGAAGAAAGCCGTGGAAAATCCGAACCTTGAGGATCCATTGAAACTCAAGCCTAAGAGAAGAAAACAACACCCCCCAAAAAATCGACATCGTTGGCTGAAAAATAAGATAAGGCCAGTAGCGGGCTCGGGGGGATTCGAACCCCCGACCAACAGGTTAAGAGCCTGCCGCTCTACCTAGCTGAGCTACGAGCCCTCAAGCAAAAATGATTTCGTATATAAAAATTTGATGTTACAATTTGAAGAAAGTATTGAAAGCTGAAGAAAAAACACATGACAGAATATGAGAAGTATATGTGTGCAAAAATGCTGCAACAAAAAGCTCTTTTCATTATTTGTTTGAGCCTTCAAATCATCAAAAGATTTTTATTTTGAATTTACCTTATACTACAATGGATGAAATGGAACATCTGAGACAAGTGCTGGATTATTTACCATGCAGTGTATGTGAGGAGGAAGTGCCAGAGGAGGAAAGAAAATATCTGTGCACTGTGTGTGCCAGGCTTAATAGAGTTGTTTCGGCAGAGAAAGCGATACCGAAATGGAAAGTAGAAGACGGTAAAATTGTTGCCACTGAAGGAATGGAAATAGAGGAGCTAAAGCCAAAGATAAAAATAGTTGAAAAATCAGAGAAAGAAGAGAAGAAGGAAGAGGAAATAAAAGAAGAAGTGGAGGTTCTTGAGATAGGAGAAGAAATAGAAGAAGGAGAAGTGGAAATTGAAGAAGAACTGCCAGAATGGGAGGCAATTGAGGAAGAAGTGTACAAGCAGGGTGATTATACTTTATATACCAAAGAAGTTGTTTTGAGAGGAGGAAGAAAGCAACGGATATATTTCTTCAGCAAAAAACAGCCAGAAAATGCCACACCATGCCCACTGCCAGAGGGATATGAAGTAAAGGTAAACGAAAAAACTGGATTGCCCTTTTTGAAGAAGAAAAATAATGCTTGAAGAATTAAACTACAATTTGCCTAGGGAAAGAATAGCACAGGAGCCTACCTTGCCAAGAGATCACTGCAATCTTTTAGTTCTTAAAAATGATGAAATAGAGCATAAAAAATTCTATCAGGTTGTTGAATATCTGGATAAAGGCGATGTTATTGTTATGAACGATTCCAGAGTGATGAAAGTGAGACTTACGGGAAGAAAAGAGACAGGAGGAAAACTTGATATTTTAATTATAGGAAAGAAAGGAGAAAATTATGAATGCTTGATAAAAGGAAAATATAGGGAGGGAATGAAATTCTTTTTAGACAGCTATGAATGCAGGATTTTGCAAAAAAATGAGGGAAGATGCATTGTTTCAATTCCTCTCTCCTTTGATGAAATAGAAAAGATCGGGAAAATGCCCACACCGCCCTATATCAAAAGAGAGGTTGAAAACGAGGAGTGGTATCAGACAGTTTTTGCAAGGGAAAAAGGATCTATAGCTGCTCCCACAGCTGGCTTGCATTTCACCGAAGAATTGATGAAAAAGATAAGGGCGAAAGGTGTGGAAATTGTATTTATAACCCTGCATGTGGGCTTGGCAACGTTTATGCCTGTGGAAAGGATAAAGGAAGAAAAGGAATATTATTGCATAAGTCAGGAAGCTGCAGAGAAAATAAATGGTGCAGAAGGCAAAGTTATTGCAGTGGGAACAACAACCGTTAAAGCTTTGGAAAGCTCTTCCAGAAATGGCAAAGTCATTGCCTCATCTGGCTGGAGCAATTTATTTATCTCTCCTGGCTATAAATTTCAGTCTCCAATAAATGGTATGATAACAAATTTCCATATGCCAAAGTCCTCTCCTTTACTTCTAACGACTGCATTTGGGGGGATAAAGAGGGTAATGAAAGCATATGAGGAAGCGTTGAAAAGAGATTACAAATTTTTGAGTTTTGGAGATGCTATGCTGATATTAAAATGTTCGAAATAATTGCTGAAAAGGGAAGGGCAAGAGCAGGCGTAATAAAGGTGGGTAATGTTATTCTTGAAACGCCAATCTTCCTACCTGTTGCAACAAAAGCGTGCATAAAAACTATTACTCCATGCGAAGCAAAAGAAGTGGGATGCAAAGCAATAATTGTAAATGCTCTTCATATCTACAGGAAGGCATATGATATTGTATGCAGAGCAGGGTTGCATAAATTCATGAGATGGGATGGAATAATTTTTACTGATAGCGGAGGCTTTCAATCAATCAAAAAGTTTCCGGCATATGCAAATGACAAAGGCATAATATTCAAAATGCCAGATGGAAGTGAAGAAATATTCACGCCGGAAAAATCAATAGAAGTGCAGGAAAAAATCGGAAGCGATTTTATGTTTGCATTAGATGATTGCCCTTCATATCCGTACAGCAGAGAAAGAGCAGAGAAGGCTGTGGAGAGAACAATAAAATGGGCTGAGCGCTGCCAGGGAAAAAGAACATTTGCAATTTTGCAGGGTGGCATATATGAAGATCTACGCCGTCTTTGCATCAAAAAAATTTCTGCCATGAACTTCTTCGGATTTGCTATTGGCGGATTATGCATAGGGGAGCCAAAAGAAGAAATGCATAGAATGGTGGATATAACAACGAAGCTTTTGCCAAGAGAAAAACCTCGCCACCTCATGGGCGTTGGTTCTCCAGAGGACATTGTTGAATGTGTTAAGAAAGGAATAGATATATTTGATAGCGCTTTTCCAACAAGAAATGCCAGGCATGGAACCATTTTAACGAGCAGAGGAAAAATTAATTTGGGAAAGAGAAAGGTGAAAGGCGATGCAATAGATGAAGAATGCAGCTGTTACACCTGCAAAAATTTCTCTTTGGATTATCTTAATTATTTATTTAAGGAAAAGGAGCCGCTTGGTATGAGGCTTGCAACTCTCCACAATCTCTTTTTCATGAATAAACTCATGGAAAGGATAAGGGAGGAAATAAAAGAGTAAAGCAAAATTATTTTATCTTTTCGCTTTTTCAACATAATGCAGCAAATACTGGAAGAGGCAAAGAAAATAGTATCATACAAGCTATGCGATTCATGTTTAGGCAGACAATTTGCTAAAGTGGAGCATGGCATAACAAATGAGGAAAGAGGAAAAAAAATAAGGGAATTGCTTGGAATGGAGCCAGTGGATTATAAAGAATGCTGGCTTTGCCAGGGCTTAATGGCGGAGATAGAAAAATTTGCTGACATGGTTATTGAGGCTTTAAAAGATTATGAATTTAATACTTTCTTGGTGGGTTGCAAAGTGGACGAGGAAATTTTGGATAGAGAAAATAAAATAGCGACTCCATATGCAGAATCAATTAAAAGGGAAATAAATAGAGAAGTTGGCAAACTGGTTGCCAAAAAAGTCGATAAACCAGCAGAATTCGTTCACCCGGATATTGTTGCAATAGTCAATACAATATATGATTTTGTAGAGCTTGATGTGAGGCCTGTCTACATATATGGTAGATACAGAAAGCTTGTAAGAGGCATCCCTCAAACAAAATGGTACTGCAGAAAATGTAGAGGCAGAGGATGTGAATATTGCAATTATAAGGGTAAGATGTATGAAGAAAGTGTTGAAGAGCTTATCGCTGCCAAAGCACTGGAAGTTTTTGAGGCAAAGGATGAGGACTTTCATGGAGCTGGAAGAGAGGATATAGATGTTCTCATGCTTGGAAATGGCCGTCCTTTCATACTCGAACTAAAAGAACCGAGAAAAAGAAATATAAACCTAAAAGAATTGCAGGAATTAATAAATCAATATGCGAAGGGAAAAATCGAAGTCCTCGACTTAAGATATGCAAGCAGAAGCGAGATCGAAAAGTTAAAGGCGGCGAAGTATCCGAAAACATACAGGGTTAAGATAAAATTCGAACAAAATGGAAAAATTAATGAAGCAGTAAATGCATTAAGGGGTAGTATAATTAAGCAAAGAACCCCAAAGAGGGTTGCGCACAGAAGGGCAGATAAGGTTAGGCATAGGAAGATAATAGATATAAGAATAGAGGAGATAGGAATGAATGAAGCAACGCTGATAATAACGGCGGAGTCAGGCACATACATAAAGGAGTTGATAACAGGAGATGAAGGAAGAACAACACCCTCACTAAGCGAGTTGGCTGGGGTTGATATAAAAGTTGAGGAGTTAGATGTAATAAATATAGGTGATAAAGATGAAGAGATCGAGAGGATTTAGAAGCAAAAGTAGAAATAAGCTAACAAAAAAGATAAGAAAGGGCGCCTCCAATGTTATTACAAGGGCGATGCAGAATTTTGAGAATGGAGAGAAGGTGGCAATTGTTATAGATCCTTCCATACATCATGGTATGCCTCATCCTCGCTATCATGGGCTGACGGGGGAGGTAGTTGGGAAGCAGGGAAGAGCATATATAATCAAAATCAGAGATAAAAGAAAAATAAAACATATTATAGCATTTCCTGAGCATTTGAGGAAGGTAACATGAAAGTCGTTTTAATTTCTGAAGTTAAAGAGATGTTGTCAAAACTGAGTAAGAAGCAGGAGCTAAATAGAGAGCAGAAAATAGCTCTTGAACATAGTGAAAAAGTGGCAAAATTGCCTGCTAAAAAAGCCAGAGAACTGGCGAAAAAATTAATGGAAATTGGAAAAATAGATGAAAAGAAGGCATGCAAAATAGCAGATTTGTTGCCAAAAGATAGGGAAGAAGTGGTTGCAATATTTGTTAAGGAAACTTATATTCCCTCTGACGAAGAAATAGAACAGATATTAGAATTGGTGAGGCAATATATTTAGGAGGGATAAATGGAGGATTATGTTTATATCTTGGATTATTTACCAACAGGGAGACCCGGGCATAGGAGAGGAGCTATAGCATATGGAATAGGGGAAAACCAATTTACATTGCTAGAACTAATCCCTAAACCCAATGTCACGCTCTCGATAGGAGAAAGAGTATACGTTGGCAAAGAGCTGGATAAAAGAGAAAAAATCGCAAAAGTTAAAGGTAGAGTTAATTACGAGGATTTGACACCGACTGCTCATGGAGAGATTTTTTACGTATTGCTTGATATAATAAAGAATAATGAAGAGAGATTCGTGAAATTTTTTAATGAATCTCCCCCAATCACGACTCGTTTTCATTCTCTGGAATTACTTCCTGGCTTGGGTAAAAAAACAATGCTTGAAATTCTTGAAGAAAGGAAGAAGGAGCCATTCAAAAGTTTTGAGGATATTAAGAAAAGAGTTAAAACAATTCACAGTCCGGAAAAGATAATCGCAAAAAGAATATTAGAAGAATTGGAAAATCCAAATGAAAAATATCGTCTCTTTACTAGACCGCCTTTAATCAAGAGATGAAATTAAGCCAGCATTTTTTGGTTGATGAAAAAGTGGCAGAAAGGCAAATTGAATATGCAAATTTATGCGAAGATGATATAGTTTTGGAAATAGGTGCCGGAAATGGCATTTTAACTAAAAAAATTGCTAGAATTGCAAAAGTGATTGCAATTGAAATTGACAGGAAATTTATAGAACGACTTAAAAAAATAAGGAATGTTGAAGTTATTCACGGCGATGCATTAAAAGTGGATTTTAATAAATTAGAGTTCAACAAGGTTATTTCCAATATTCCATATCATATTTCCTCTCCACTCACCTTTAAACTTCTGGAGAAAAATTTTGATCTTGGCATTCTAATGTATCAAAAGGAGTTTGCTGAAAGAATGGTTGCAAAACCAGGTAGCAAGGAATACTCCAGACTTTCAGTAATGGTTTATTATAGAGCAGATTGTGAAATTCTGGAATATGTGCCAAAGGAAGCATTTTGTCCAAAACCAAAGGTTGATTCGTGTATTGTTAAGATTGTACCAATAGGAAAAAGATTTGATGTTGATGAAGTGCTTTTTGAAAGAGTAACTAGAGCATTATTTTCTCACAGAAGAAAAAAAATAAAAAACGCTCTTGTTATGGAAGAGATAATTGAAAAAGAAGAAATGGATAAGCTCCCGTTTATGGATAAGAGAGTTGAGCAACTTTCACCAGAGGAAATAGCAGAGTTGTGTGATAAAATAAAGGCGATAAAATGAGAGATATAAAAGATATATTTGAGAAAGTAGATGCAATACTGATAAAAAGCCCTGATGAAAACTTTTTTTATTTTACTCGCTACCACGGAATGTGGGAGAATAGCTTTGCGATCGTTTTTCCTGATAAAATAGAAGTAATAGCTCCTCCTCTGGAGGAAGGAAAAGCACATTTTTATAAGAATAAAGAAGAAATGGAAAAATTGCTTAAAAAAATCTTAAATGTCGAAAAAATTGGGTTTAATGGAGCGATTCTGCCGCATAACGATTTTTTGTATTTGAAAAGGTTATTAAAAGTAAAATTTGTGGATGTAAGCAAGGAATTGAAGTATCTCAGATTGATAAAAAGAAGTGATGAAATAGCAGCTATAAAAAGGGCGTGCAGACTCTCCTTAAAAATTCTGGATGAAACAGAAGTGGAAGAGAAAAGCGAAAAGGAAGTGGTTTACTTTATTGAATGCGAGATGAGAAAAAGAGATGCGCTGCCTGCATTTCCAACAATTGTTGCCTTCGGAAAAAACACTGCATCTCCCCATCATATTCCAGAAAACAAAAAATTTGTTACACCTGCGTTGATTGACATGGGTGCAAAATATAGAGGTTACTGCTCAGACATAACGAGAAGTTTTGTTGAGGGGAGAGGAAGGAAATTATATGAAATTGTTGAAAGCGGTCTGTATCTTGCAATAGATGAAATGAGAGAAGGTGCAAAAGCAAAAGAAGTTTATAAAAAGGTTGAAAATTTCTTTGCGAAATATGGCTATAAAATGCGCCATGCTCTGGGTCATTCAATAGGTATAAATGTTCATGATGGATATTCCATAAATGAAAAGGCGGATTTTGTGCTGAAGGAAAATATGGTTTTTGCTGTCGAGCCAGCTATATATCTAAAAAATTATGGAATAAGGATAGAAGAGGATGTTGTAATAAGAAAAAATAAGGCGGAAATAATCAGATAATCTTATAACTATGCTTGCATTCAAATTTTATGAAAAATCTCGAAGAGGTGGCAAGTAAGATTGAAGCAGAGCTTAACGAGAAAGATGACTTGAGGGAAAAAACGCTCAAAAAATGCAGGGATATAATAAGAATGAGCAGAAAAGCAATAAAGAGCGCCCATGCTGATAATATAGAAGAAGCGAAGAAGAATGTAAAAGAGGCAAAAAAAATTTTGAAGGAAATCAAGAAAGAAATTGAAAATCATCCAGACATACTCACAGCCGGCTATATGGAAAATGCTATGCAGGAGGTGGCAGAGGCAGAGATTTTTATTGCAATAATAGAGGATAAAGATCTACCTTTTCCTGAGGATATAGGGGTGAGTTATACAGCTTACTTAATGGGCTTGGCTGACGTTGTTGGAGAGTTAAGGAGGATGGGCGTTTATTTAATGAAGGAGGGAAATGTTGAGGAAGTGGAAAGAATACTGGAAATGATGGAGGAGATTTGCGACAAATTGATGGAATTTGATTATCCTTCTGGTTTGCTGCCAATTAAAAGAAAACAAGATATCATCAAGAAAGTGCTGGAGAAAATGAGAGGAGAAGTTGCCATTTACAGAAAAAGCAAGGAACTGGAGAGTAAAATCGAGGCAATAATTCAGAGATTAAAGAAGAAAAAAGGTGAGGATGAGGCAATGGACATTGATTCATTGCTGTGAGTAAATCACTTTTCCATTTTTTATTACTTTTTCAACAAGATTCACTCCTATTTTATAAGGAATGAAGAGATGAGATGGCACATTCATTATTAAAATGTCTGCATTTTTTCCTACTTCAATACTTCCCACTTTCTTTTCCATTTTTAAGGCTTTTGCAGCATTTATTGTAGCTGCTTTTAATGCCTCAATTGGCTTCATCCTCATTTTATAGCATGCGAGCTGAACAATAAACTGCATATTTGTAACATAACAATTTGGATTCAAATCGGTGGCTAAAGCAACATCTATGCCATAGCGAAGCATTTTATTTGCATCTGGATATTCTTCATTCAAAATAAAAGGTGTTGCAGGCAGCAAAGTTGCTACTACGCCAGCATCTGCAAGCAACTCCATTTCTTTCTCGCTAGTCATCAACAAATGATCAGCAGAAGCAGCTTCTAGCTCTGCCGCAAGTTTGCTGCACCCCATGCAGGAAAATTCATCAGCGTGAATCTTTGGCAACATACCATACTTTTTTGCCTCCGTCAATATTTTCCTTGATTGCTCTACGTTAAAGTAGCCAACTTCGCAAAAAACATCACAGAATTTTGCCAGCTTTCTTTCTCCAATTTCAGGCAGCATCTCTTCCACAATAACATCAACAAAATCATCCGCTTTCATGTCTTTAGGAACTGCATGCGCAAGAAAAGTTGGAACAATGTCGATGGAAGCGTTATTTTTAATTTCATTTATTACTTCAAGCATTTTTATTTCATTTTCTGTATCCAGTCCATAACCGCTTTTTATCTCCGCCGTAGTTGTTCCATGCTTAATCATTTCTTTTACTCTTTCCATTGTTTCTTTTTTCAATTTTTCCTTGCTCGCTTTTCTTGTCTGTTCAACTGTATAAGCTATTCCCCCGCCTCTTTCAGCAATTTCTTTATAGCTAAGCCCCTCAATTTTCCATTCTATTTCAAAGGCGCGATAGCCAGAAAAAATGGCATGGGTATGGCAATCAACAAAGCCCGGCATGACAAATTTGTT
>JAPDJQ010000089.1 GCA_029259015.1 Thermoplasmatota archaeon
CAGGATTTCTTC
Organism: Thermoplasmatota archaeon; assembly: GCA_029259015.1. Lineage (GTDB taxonomy): Archaea > Thermoplasmatota > E2 > UBA202 > JdFR-43 > JdFR-43. Next base: position 13 of record JAPDJQ010000089.1, read on the forward strand.
TATTTTCTCCTTTAGTTCAGGTATATAATTTTTAACAATATCCCAAACTATATAGTAATCCACCCCGAAATATTTGTGGATTAGTTTATCCCTCATTCCAGCTATCTTTTTCCATTCTATGGTGCAAAAATTCCTTATATCTTTTCATATACTGCCTCTTTTACAATATACGGCTTTAAATGCTTGTTTATAGATTCTGGGGTAAGGATATCTACCTCTCTTCCCAATAATTTTTCGAGCAAAAAAACGGTGTTCATGAAGTTATCAAAATTTTTCTTTCCTTTTTCAAATTCAACAATTATGTCGATATCGCTATTCTTAGTTTGTTCTCCTCTTACAAAGGAACCGAATAACCCGATTCTTTTTACTCCGTATCTTCTCAACTCTCTTCTATGCTGTTTTATAATCTTGAATATTTCGTCTTTGTTAAGATACTTTACTTCCACGCTTTTTTTATTTTAACCCTCTTTTTAAATGTGTCGGAAACTTTTATACTACTCTCCAATCATTCCAAAAATTTTTCCTTACAAGAAAAATGAATGATTGTGGCTGCTGCTTTTTCTTCTTTCATGAATCATGAATAGAATACAATGTTATCTCCCTTTCATTTTTTATGGAAATTGAATGCGTTGCTATTCTTTTTCATGATTGCAAAATTGCATACATCACACCTTTTCTTTCCATCTTTTGCTCTTGGTTTTGAGCGAAATTATTATAGGCATGAATGGCATAACATATTAAGAGGGATAGGTATGGAAAGGAAAAAGTTGGCAATACTGGTAGTGTTAGCGATTTCTTTGCCTGTGTTAACTGGTTGTGTTGAGAAGTTTACGGAAGTAAGTGGATTCAGCATGGAGACCATTGATAAAATAAAGTCGGAAAGAAACTATGGAGCAACGCCAGTTATTGTAAGTGAGGAAAACCCATTTTATGCAGTGATAGCTACTCCTGTAGCATTGTATTATGACGAAGAGGGCCAGCATGTTGAACCATTGCTTGTAGAAAATTTTGATAATCCATCAAAGCCAGTTGAGAGATTCATTGATTTTTATCCTGCTTCATATAAAGAAATAAGAGGTGGCTCTCCAGAAAATGTTTCCATTGAGCTAAGTGAGGCATGGAAGAAGAGCGATGCAGCTTTGCTAATAGAAAATAGTCAGCGTGGATATGAACTTGGTATAGTTGCCGCTCCTATTGCCAGCTATCTGAATATACCGATTTTTGTAACAAATGATACAAATAATGTGAGGAGCATTCTCAAAAAGCTGGGAGTGAAATATACTTTTATATGCGGTGATTTGGAAGGGCATGAAATGACATGGAGATTTGACAGTGTTGAGGAAATAAATGATTTTGTTATTGAGCTTGTTAAAAATAAATTTGGAGATATAGATTATGTAACAATTACCAATCCGTTAGATGTAACAAGGGTTAGAGTGTTGAATGAAACAGAATATGAATTTGAGAATGAGACAGCTTCGATAAACATTCTTCCTGCTCAAACTGTAAATGCTTTGCTTAGCGGATTATTCAGCATAAATACATTTGTCATTCCAGAGGACTATGAATATGCCCGCCTCAAGATAGATTTGATAAATGAAAATTCCGAGCATGTGAGCGAGCTTGGAGATGATTTGATTTTACTCATATTCAATCCAGATGATGAAGTTTATGTTTATACTTCCACAGCAGCTGGTATACCGGAGGTAGAGAATGGAGATATCGTCGTTGACAAAGTTCATGTTGAAACAATAATATACAACAAACCAGGAAAATATGTTACACAGGTTTTAGGAAGATGGGTTTCAAATCTGAATGGAAAATACAGATTGAAAATAAAGGTGGAAGAAGTTGACTCGCCTCTGGAGCCATTAATGAACAATCTTTCCAGCATGGCTCCTTATCTGACGGCATATCATCGTGGCATTGTATTTGCAAAGCCAGAATTTGCATTTGCTGGTAATGAAAGTATAGGTATAGAAGGCGTAGTATATCCGTCAACCAATGAAGCTTTGATTGATCCATGCAATGAACATGTTATGAAGATACATGAACAGCTTAACAGGCTGCTTGCAAAAATTGCAAATATTTCTGCCGATGACACTGAGGCATTATGGAGGCATTATAGTAACAACCCAATTCATATTGCAATAATGGCAGATCCGACGATGGTGCCAATGTATTACTATTATAATCCAGATAGCGATAATATCATAGGAGTGCAGCTTCCAAGCGATTTCATTTATGGAGATATAGATCCAAAGCCAAATGATGCTGAAAACGATTCATTCACATACTGGCCAGAACAGGAAAACGCAGTTGGCAGGGTAACTGGCTACGATGCTGAAGATTGCTCGGCCTTAATAGCAAGAACATTCTTTTATGACAAAATCATTCAGCAGCTGGGCGATTGGAAGAACAATGCAACTGTTCAGACTGGTGCTGGCTTAGAATTCCAGTGGATTCCAATAATCACGCCTTTAACGAATATGCTTACAGGACATGAAGAGCCAACAAAATGGCCAAGTGGAGAAAGCCTTCTCATTAATTTAAGGCTTGCTCATGATATGGAAAAAGGAGGTTATAATGTAAGGAGGACGCATTTACTTGCCTCACAGCGCGAGGGCTTTAAAGATTTGGCTAAATATACAAGCCGCCTTAACATTCCATTTCCACATTTCATTGAGTTTATCAGTGGAGATAGGGTTGTTAAGGGAGGAGAATATCAGGAGAACAGCAATCTGATATTCGTATTCAATCACGGCATCTATTATCTGTATGAATCTGGAGATGTATTGCTGGACTCAAGAGGTTTCCCACCAATAACATGGCTTTCTCGCTTCCTGGGCGGCTTGGGTATTTCAAGCGGATTGTCAAGCAAGGGAGCATATGCTGTGAGATATGTTGTCAACATGGATTATGGGCCAAGCGTTATATTCGTTTTGAGCTGTATAACAGGGAGAACAGATGGATTGATTCCAGAAAATTGTTTAAGCCAGGCATACCTCCATGCAGGTGTGAATGCGTATATTGGTGCAACTCGTGTTACTGCGGATCCAGGCTATCTAGAGCCAGGCCTAATATTCAAAGGATTTGGAGCCAAAGGATTTGTGAAAGCATTGCTCAATCTGCTAATAAATGGAGAATATCCAGAGCCACACTTTGGTGCGGTGGTGGCAGAGGACTTTGTTCTTGATTTAATACACAATGACAGCACAGTTGGAATGGCATTGAGAAATGCAAAGAACAAATACCTGCCAAAAGACGCAAATTCAACATTCCTCTGGACTCCTCCTCTGGATACGCCATTAGGGAATACAGACACAAACACAAATGCAAGATTCGAATATGGAAAATACATGGATAAGAAATACGTTTGCCTGCATGAGTTCACACTGTATGGAGATCCAGCATTCAATCCATATCAGCCAGTAAATAATGGATAAATGCTCTCTTCCTCTTTTTCTTACTTTTATTTATAAAAATGAAGAAATGAAAAAAAATAAAAAATAATTTCCTAATCACATAGCTGCAACAAAAACCATCGTTATTTTTTAAATTAATATTCTCTCCATCTGTAGCCACATTTTGTGCAGGTGTATATTCTTGTCTCTGGCTCATCAGCAGCTCTTGTCTGACGGAGAATCCAGTAAGCTTCATTATGCCCGCATTTTGGACATACAACATTTGTTTTTGGTAACAATTGCATATCTTCTTCAATTATTGCTGAATCCAGGTCTCTTCTTTTTGAGACAATTATTCTCTCTATCTCTTTCGTCTTTTTATAGCCGCATCTCCTGCAAACCATTTCCTTGCCTTTTGGGTAGAGCAGAGAGCCACATTCAGGACAGAACATGAAAGAAGGAAGAGAACGCAATATAAATATTTTGTGAGAACTCAATGAAATGAATGAAGAAATGTCGCAACATTTTTGCAACATTTGCCTTAGAATATGATACAAAAGCAACCCATTCATTCGTTTTTCCATTCATTTTATTTTCTGAAATTTTATTATTTGAAAATCACAGGAATTAAATATTGTTGCATTTTTGCATACAATGAAAGTTTTGGTTACAGGAGCAAGTGGATTCATAGGCAGATATTTGCTGAACGAGCTAATGGAGCATGGATATGAAGTGAGAGCATTGACAAGGAAAGCAATAAAAGTTGAGGGCGTTGAAGCTATGAAAGGAGATATAACAAAGCCTTCCACTCTGCAAAAAGCTTTTCAAGGCGTAGATGCAGTTTTTCATAACGCTGCCTATGCAGCAGATTATGGCGAGAGAATAAAATTTTATGAAGTAAATGTAGAGGGAACAAGAAATGTGGCAGAAGCATGTAAAAAAAATAGAGTGGAAAGGATAATATACACTGGCTCAGCTGGCGTTTATGGTTTTCCCAATACCAATGAATGGATAACAGAGGATAGCCCAAAAAAGCCAATAAATGCATATCAGGAATCAAAACTTGAGGCAGAGAAAGTGCTAAATGAATATGAAGACATGCATATTTCTATTGTTCGGCCACCTTTAGTACTGGGGGCTGGAGCAAAAGCCGCTTTCATGCTATTATCTAAAATGGAGGAAGGAAAACTGGCGTATATTGGGAATGGAAAAAATTACATTACTATTGCTCATCCAAAAGATGTTGCTCTTTGCCTGAGACTTGCTCTTGAAAAAGATGAAAAAGGAGAAATTTTCAATGTTGTGAGTTTTATCTGTCGAATCGAAGAATTATATAAAGAAATTGCAAAACAGCTTGGTGTTGAAGAGCCGAAAAAGCATGTGCCATATTTCCTTGCTTATCTTGTTGCTTTTCTTTCTGAAAAATTTGCAAAAGAGCCATCATTAACAAAATTCAGAGTAAAATCTTTTGGCACAACCAGAAGAATAAGCTGTGAAAAGGCAAAGAAAAAGCTGGGCTATAAGCCGGGCTATGATTTAAAGGCAACAGTTAAGGATATGGTTGAATGGTACAAAGGAATTAAAGAAGAAGGGCAGAGAGCAAGCTTTTGATTTCGTTATCTATCCTGCTTTCATCAAAATCAATTCTCTGAGGAGATGGGCATTGGCGAGAACAGTATCTCTTATTTTTTCCTGGTTCAACTCTTCCGCTTTGAAACCACTTGCCTTCCAGAATAAAAGGCGTTCTATCAGAGAAAATGCAATTATTTCCCTCAGGTTCCTCACTTCTTTATTTGTGAAGAAAATTATGCCTGTTTTATCACTCTGCCTGTAAACCATTTTTGTTGCCACTCCATATAGCCCGCCAGTGTGTCCAATGTATTTTTCCCCACCAATTTTCCATATCTGGAATCCCAGACCATATTGAAAATTGTATGTATTGCTAGGATACTGCACAGTATGCATTTCATCAACACTATCTTCATTTAAAATGCGTACGCCATCGTAAACGCCACCGTTCATATGAGCAATCAAGAAGCGGGATAAATCAATGACATTTGTTCTCAGTCCTCCCGCTGGATAGTCAAGGATGCCATAATGGAGGAGAGGCCAGTATTCTCCACGATAATATATGTAAGGCACGGCCACTTTTCTTGCATCCAGATTGGATAATCTGAAGCTCGAGTTTTTCATTCCCAATGGCTCAAAAATATTCTCCCTGCAATATTCTTCAAAGGATTTTCCAGAAACTATTTCAACAAGATAGCCGAGCACACTATAGCCTACGTTTGCATAATACATCTTTTCTCCCGGCTTATAATCGCTCCATACCTGTGGCTTATAATGAATTTCTCCAGGAACAAGGTACTGCTCCAGCCATGGATATGGATAGCCTTCCACCTCCAAATCTCCAGGAATATAGGAATAGAAAGCTGGTGGATCTTCAGCCAAGCTGGATTGATGAGCAAGCAGCATGCGAATTGTAATTGGTTCTTTTGGATAGTTCGGATTTCTTAAAGAAAATGGCAAATATTTGTTAACATCCTCGTCTATGTCCAGTAACCCTTTCTCATATAACTGCATTATGGCTGTAGCTGTAAATGTCTTTGATATTGAAGCAACGAGATAAATTGTTTCATCACTTGCTTCTTTATCATTTTCCCTATCATAAAGTCCGAATCCCTTTGTCCATACAACTTCATCATCTATAACTATTGCAGCAGAAAGAGCAGACATGTGAGCCATTTTCATCAATCTTTCTATTAGCTTATCAATCAGACCATCATTTGTTCTACTGAAAAATTTATAATTATCAGAAAAAATCTGTTCATTGCCTAAATTCTCATTTTTTTCTTTGCCATTTTTTATAATTGCTCCTCCAATAGAATAACTGAATAAAATAATCAGAAACACGCCTAAAACGACATATTTTCTGTTAACCATGATGTTATATTTTTGTGAATATTTAATTTTATTCCAGCTTTGTCAAAGATTTAAAAAGGCATATCTTGTTGGATTAATAGCAGCCATGGCAATAGCTAGGAAAAATAGGTTATAGAGCCGCCGGCGGGATTTTCAGGCATGCTTTGCGAGGCAAAGCAATGCATTTGAACCCGCGACCTTCTGATTTTCCGAAGCCCTTTAGTTTTGGGGTGAGCCCTTTTCTAAAGGGCTTTACGAATCAGACGCTCTGCCGGGCTAAGCTACGGCGGCTCATGATGAAATTTTGCAAGAGTATATAATTTATTCTGATGGCAAAAAGAAATTTAAAGAATGCAGAAATATGTTTATGAAAAAATTGGCTGTGGTTTTGCTGGCCATTCTTTTAAGTTTTCCTCTTTTTGATTCTAGAGAAATGAGAGATGGATTTCAGAAGGGAATGTCGTTTGTGGGATACTGGAATAATGTTTATGATATGCCTGAAGCAATAGAATCGTTGTATAATCTGAAGGAGACAGGCAGCAAATGGGTTGCTCTGGTAACGACATGGTATCAGGAAGACGAACATTCCACAGAAATATTTCCAGATGAAAATGCAACACCAACAGATGCCTCATTAATAAAAATGATAAATAAAGTTCACGAGCTCGGAATGAAAGTTATGCTAAAGCCTCACATTGATTTAATGAATGGTGAATGGAGAGGCATGATATCTTTTGAAAATGAGGAGGATTGGCATGAATGGTTTAACAGTTACAGAAATTTCATCTGTCATTTTGCTTCCATGGCAGAGAATTACAGCGTTGAGCAATTCTGCATTGGAACAGAACTGGCAAAAACTGTTAACAGAACAGAATGGTCTGACATTATAAATGAAGTAAGGGAAATATATTCTGGAAAATTGGTTTATGCTGCAAACTGGGATAATTACAAAAATGTTATCTTCTGGAATGCTCTGGATTATGCTGGTATCGATGCCTATTTTCCGTTAACAGATAAAAAAGATCCAGGCCTGCAGGAACTTCTAAATGGATGGAAGAAATGGCATGATGAAATTGAGGAATGGCAGCAGGAGATAGGCAAAAAAGTAATTTTCACAGAGATTGGATATAGAAGCGTAGATGGCACTAATATGTGGCCATGGAACTGGATGTATGAAGATAGGATAGATTTACAGGAGCAGGCGGATTGTTACAATGCTACATTCATAACTTTCTGGCATGAGGAATGGATGGCTGGCATATACTGGTGGACATGGTATCCAAATCTGGAAGGAGGGGAAAATGAAAGTGGCTACACCCCGTATAAAAAGCCAGCTGAAAAGGTTCTGCGAAGATATTATTTAGAAGAATTACCGGAAATAAAGTTAATTAAGCCGACAGCAGGAAAAATATATGTTTTTGATAAAGAAGTGGCAAATATAAATGCAAATTACAGCATAATAGTCGGGAAAATTACGATTATGGCAGAATGCAGAAATGCAAGCATTGTTGAATTTTACATAGATGATGAAGTCAGGTATGTTGATGAGGAAGAGCCATATGAATGGCTATGGAATGAATTTGCAATAGGATGGCATGAAATAAAAGTCACTGCCAAGGATACCATAGATGGCATAGATGTTTTCATTCTTAACGTCTGAATGCGAAAATTTTTTCTTTTTTATATAATCTATAAATTGCCTGGGGTAACCGGCTCCTCTGAACAGTGAAGAGGAAGTCGCTCCTCCCCAGGTACATAACTATGCAGGTTGATAAGTCTGTGCAACTATCTTGTATTTGCCATAGCCGGCTACCTTCACTGTTATTTTCCATTCGCCTGCCTGAGGGGAGGTAAAATAGAAGTAATCATCGTAGGAGCGCAATTTTCCTGTTGTGCAGTAACTTTTGGTTACATTCTCGCCATCTGGCATTATTATTGTTAAATTTAAATTCCCTTGGCTGAGGGTTTCAAAATCTGGATTGATTGGATTGGAAAAATCAACATGAATATAAATGTGGAGATATCTTGTATCATTCTTTATAAATATTGGATAATCTGCTGTTTTTGCCATCTCGGCATTTATGACATCGAGCCATCCGAAACTTTCCTCAACATTTATGACTTTAATCCATTCGTAGTGAGGCGGAGGAGTGAGAAACTCCACCATTTTATCCACATATACACATCCTGAAAGCATAGGAATGGCAATTAGCAGAACAATCAATGCTTTTTTTCCCACACCCAAAAATACACAACTCCTTATTAAAATTGCTGCTTCTGCCACCAAAAATGCAATGTAATTCATATATTGAAGATTATGATCTCTTTTTCTCTGCCAACCATTTTTCCATCGTTATTGTAAATTTCCACCTTTATTTTATGAAATCCTATGGCAAACTCATCAAACTGCCAGATGAATGGTTTATTGCTATCCTCATATTTTTTCTGGCCATCCAGATAAAAGATGGCCTTGCTGCAGTTTGCCTTTACTTCAAAATTTATTTTCCCTATTATGACAAGCATTTTTGCATTCAGAATTTTTCTTCCAGCAATGAATATGCCATTTTCTGGCTCAATTTTGAATTCATTTAATACAGGAAGTAAAATGTAGGATGGATGCTCAGCGTCATGGTAAATGGTATTCTCAGCAACAACATAACTTTCGTTTTTTCTGAAAGCGTCTCCTGTATTTGGATTTCTCTCAAACGCTGGATAATTGCTTGATGTAATATCAATTCTTATTCTGTGTCCCTTATCAAATACAATTGCTGTATTCCCAAGAGATATATTCAATTCATATATTTCTCCTTCCAGAAAGTCTTCTCTTTCAAGGGAAATGCGATGTCTTGTCATTAAAATGCCATGCGTTATTATATACGAATTCCCATCAGGATAAACATCGCACAGGCGAACAGAAAAATCAGTATCCTTTGCAGACGAGCTTATCCATAAATGAGCTATAACTTCTCCTGCTATCGTAACAGGCTTTTCTAGAGGAGGCGTTGTATATACCAAAACATCCTCTCTTTCCTCAATTTCGTTCTGTCTCATTGGTCCAGCTGGCAGAACAAGGTTTCTTCCACCAACAGTAGGAACAGGATCAGAAGGGTCATATAAAAATGAATCTGGCTCCTCAGCATACGGCATATCATGGCTGAGTAAACCATTTTCATGCAGATATAGCTTTTTTGGCTCGGCAATAAAAGGAGGCCATTCATTGCATACCCACCATTCGTTTCCTGTGCCACTTTTAGCTTTATATCCATGTTTTGTTGAGCACTCTCCCATCATGTAGAATCTTATCTTTTCATCCATTATTCCTGTCTCTTCCCCTTTCATCCAGTAATCAAGCCATCCAGTTGTCTCGCCATATACATCAAGCAGCGAGTTAATCGGATAAATCAAATCGCCCTGCTGGGTTGTGAGGAATTCGCCATGAGCCCAGGGCCCCATCAGCAGCTTCTGATTTCCTTTGTTTTGCAACCCTAAAAATGTATCCATTGTTCCTTCTGCAAAAATATCATACCATCCTCCAATATGATAAATTGGTGTGCCAACATGGTTATACCTCGTTGATAAATCAAGCTGTTTCCAGAAATCATCATAGTTATAATGCTCTTCAAATATCCTCACCATATATTCTGCATCCTGCCCCTTAAGCCATTCTTCAGCATCTATCCTGAATTCTCCTCCAGGATAAACAGCATGCTTATACATGTTAGATGCAGCTATAGCAATGAGCATGCACGTAACATTGCAGCTGCCAGCAAGCATATAGCCAGCTATCCCCATTGCAGAGCCACCCCATACCGCTATCTTGCCATTGCACCATTCCTGGCTTAAAATCCATTGCACAGTGTCGTTTCCATCCTGGCATTCATTCCAGCCATCATCAAGAAAAGCTCTGAATATTCCTTCTGAAGCATGGGTGCCACGTAAATCCTGAACAACCAGAGCATATCCTCTGCTTACAAAAGCTTTTACAAGTTCCTCGGAAGTACCATTTTTATTGTAGGGTGTTCTTATCAAAACAACAGGATAGGAGCCTGAGCCATCTCCAGGAAGATATACATCTGTGGCAAGTTTTACGCCATCTCTCATCTCAACCATATATGTTTCTTTTACATAATCACCATCAAAAAAATTAAAATTAAGGGAAAGGAGAAAAAGAATAGTAGCTATGGTTACTCCCTTCACCATTCTTTTGCTACCTTCTCAAGCAGATGTAGCAAATATTTCCAGAATTCTTCAACGCTTTTTACATGCACCCTTTCATCAGGGCTATTAGGATGTTCTATCTGTGGGCCTATAGA
>JAPDJQ010000060.1 GCA_029259015.1 Thermoplasmatota archaeon
ATCTAACAATTGCATCAGATGGATTTGAAATATTTTCAACAAGCAATGGCTGAACATGCTGCTGATTATATTCATCATAATACAATGCTACAGGTGTAGCTATCAAAGCATAAAATGGATTTTCCTTACTTGCTATGACTGGCGTAGCATCCTGCCTCTCTATGCTTGATGTATAGTTTATTGTTCCTTCATCAGTAAATTTTGTTTCATATGCCATAACTGGCAGCAGAATAAATGCCAGAGCAATAACAACAATCTTCTTTAACTTCATGAAGGTATATGTTGAAATCGATTTAATAATTTTTGTTAAGAGATTGAAAGAAATCGGATAATATCGGAAAAATAATTATATCTGAACTATTTTCTTTCATGGAAAAACTCTCCAGAGACATTTTCCTGTTGGGCATCATAAGCTTTTTCGCTGATGCAAGCAGCGAAATTATCATGCCCGTTTTACCATTTTTCATTGCTGCTATTGGAGGCGGAGGAGTGGCACTGGGTATAATAGCTGGATTAGGTGATGGAATAGCGAGTATATCAAAAATTTTTTCAGGTAGTTTATCTGATAAGGTTGGCAAAAGGAAAGTTTTTATTGCCTCTGGCTACAGTTTATCTGCTATCTCCAAACTATTTTTCCCTTTATCTGCTCAGTGGTGGCATCTTGCCTTCTTAAGAAGTGTTGAAAGAATTGGAAAAGGGATTAGAGGAGCCCCCAGAGATGCATTGATTGGTGACCTTTACAAAAAAAGGAGAGGGGAAGCATATGGTATTCATCGTGCTTTGGACACTGCTGGAGCAATTGTTGGAAGCTTTCTGGCTTTCCTTTTATTCTGGCTTTTTAAGGTAGAAATAAGAACAATGTTGATTATCGCTGCCCTAATCGCATTCTTTGCCATTCCTCCAATAATTTTTGTGAGGGAAATTTCTGTAAGAAAAAAAGAGGAAAAGGGCGAAATTTCTCCAGAATTGAAAAAATTTACGTTGGTTGCCACACTATTTTCAATGGGGAACTTTAGCTATATGTTTCTGCTGTGGAGAATTGGAGGGAATTTTTCATATGAGAATATCTCATATGCAATACTGGTGTATGCCTTTTTCAATATAATATATGCCACAACTGCTCCCTATTTCGGTAAACTATCAGATAAAATTGGGAGGAAAATAGTTATTTTCTTTGGTTACATTGCTTTCACCTTTGTATGCTTTGGCTTCATCCTTTTGCCAACCTTTTCTTATCTACCCTTTTATCTGCTGGTCATTCTTTTATTTATGATATATGGGCTATTCTTTGCTCTTATCGAAGGAAATCAAAAAGCTTTTGTCTCGGATTTAAGCAAATATAAAGGCACCGCTCAGGGAATCTTTCAGGCTTCCACTGGCTTGGCAGCAATTCCAGCTAATTTAATAGCTGGAATTTTATGGGATATAATGCCTGAACTAACATTTCTATATGGGGCCATTCTTTCATTGCTTGCCGCCATTTTGCTTTCTTCACTCGAGATTGAAAAAAGTTAAAAAGTATGCTGCTTTTAACCATAAGGGCGGGTCACCTAGAGGCCGGGTGGCGGACTGCAGATCCGCATACGCGGGTTCAAATTGCAACTTGTCTGACAAGTTGCTTGAAAATCCCGCCCCGCCCTTATTTTTTAATAATCAGCATAAAAAAAGAGGAGGGGGAGGAATGTAAACAGCCTGCCTGTGCCCACCTTAGGGCTCTTTATATACAGGCATTCTTGAAAATAATCTTTTTTAGAGTATATAAAAAGGCAGAGGGGTTAAATTAGTTTATAAACTTTTCGGTGATTTTTAGCTTATCCGAATATGAAGCCCATTCCCTCACTAGCTTTTTCTTCATCGGCGATAAACTTTTCATTCACTTCCTCTTTTTCCTCTCCTTCAAGTAACCTTGCTTTATCCTTCAAAATTTCCTCTGCCTTCTTTATTGCCTCCTCATCACCTTCAATTTTTAAAAATACGCTATCTCCTTCAATGCCCAATGACTTTGCATCCCTTGTCCATATACTCTGCCTGCTTACTAAATCATCCTTTTTTACTTCTTCCACAATGCTTTCATTTTCTTTTTTTATCTCAAATATTGCATATGCCATAATGGGAATATGCTTTTTACTTAAAGACATTTTCCTGCGAATTTTCAGATTCATCAATGAAAGAATTGTCACCATGATCATTTGTTATCTCATCTTCATTATATTCTTCCTCCTTTCTCCTCTCTCCGTTCTTTTTCTTTCCAATTGCCACACCGATTCCCATACCAGCTACAAAGCATATGCCTGCAACAACAGGCCAGTATATTTTTATGGGGTTGCCGCCTTCCTTATTGCCAGCATTATTTCCTTCATTTATAACAACATTTTTCTCGAGCTTACCTCCTTTGTATCCTTTTGCTAGGCAAAGCATGTTCGCAATCATATATGCATACTTGTAATAAGTTAAAGCATTAACTTCATCTTGTCCTTCGAAGCTCCGCCCGAATTCAGCATAACTGACTGCTAAAATTGGTTCTATGCTCATATTTCTTGCTTTCTCTACTGCAAAACTTGCCATCTGGCTGGTTCTGTTTATTTTATCATATATTGCTTCATTTCCTACCCCTATCATCTCTATGGCAAGATTTGAATTTGCTATCGATTCTAGAGAATTGAAAAGACTTGCAGCTGGATAACTATCTTTTTGTTCATATGCTTTTTGAAGTAAATCATTTGCCTTATTTACAAATTGCTTGGAATAGCCCGTTTCTTCTGATAAAATGTTGGCATATGAAAAAATACTCTGTGCATACTCATAATACTTTTCAGCTATTGCCTCGACCCAGCTTTCATTAATGGCATAACTCTCATTAAACTTCTTACCCAGATTAAGCCACCAGTAAACTGTATTGCTTCTCTCCATGGCATAGGCAAGATAATAAATGTAATCCAAATTTCTCTGACTGCTTTTATTAACATATTCTCTTGCATCCAAAGCTCTTTGCTGGGCAGCGCCCACACACTGCAGACTCACAAGACCATTTATTTTTGCATTTGCAGCCTCTTTCATTGCATTGTCAACAGCTGCAGAAACGTTTTCATATATTTGTTGTATGTTTGTGCCATTGTAATACTGACATGCATATGTAACAAACAACGAGTTAATTTTTGACTGAAATGCCTTACTTATGCTGTAGTAATAGAATGCATTTTTGTATGCAAGCTCAGCATCATTCAAAGCCTTTTCTGCATCATCCAAGCTATTTGAAACTATGGCGCGAGGATTATAAAGCCAGTTCCCAACAGGTATATTTGAATCTTTGAACATGCTTTCAGCTTTTAAATAACTCTCATTTGCTTCCTGCAGAATTTCACTGGCAAGAGGCTGCATAATTTCCTTATAATATTCTGCCGTTATTATCGCCTTTTCAGATTTTTCCTCTTTAAAGCTGTAGTTGGTGAAATATGCCAAAGCATCATTTATGTCCTCAACCTCCTTAACAATCAGGCCATATTTGTTATAAAGCTCTTCAGAAACATTAATTGGCACTTTATGATATAATGTAACCCAACCAACTTTTTCTTCAACAACTTTATATTCTATATTCTGTCCTTTTGGAATCAAAAAGTATTTCATTCCCGCCTTGCCGGCAGCTTCTCCTTTCTCTAATATCCCACCAACTGGTCCAACGCTTCCGTCCGGATTTATCATTCCAGTCATTATTACGCCATCGTTTACTGGCAAACCCTCCAGCAAACAGATAGCAGCTACAGTCATTGTAGCCCCTGCAGATGGTCCTCCAACGATAGGTGAATCAGTTTTAACCTGGAAAAGAAAGTCATATTGACTAACATCCTTGCCGGTGAGCATGCCTGCAACATCAACAGCGAGCCTGGCAGAGCCCTGCATATCGAGTTGTGTAAGTGGGGATGTTATGACAAAGACGTTGCCGGAGCCATTCATCATTGTAACATTTATTTCGGTAAGCACTCCAAAATAGCTCCCATTTTCACTTTGAGCTACAGCAGGCGCATATAATGTTATGCTACGATAATGCACATGTCTTTCCCATTCATGAACTGGAATGGCTGTAGCAAGGGGCAACAATAAAATCAAGAATAAAGTAACTATTTTTTTCATGGAAATATGGAAAAAGAACTTAACTTAAACTTTATTGTACATTTTTCGAATAATTTAGAACAACAATAAAAATGAGGAGAAAATGACAAAATTTTATTTTACAATTTCACATTATCTTTCTTTTCTCTCCATAGTGGGGACATATATGCACTATAACATAACCAATTTCTGGCAGCTTTCTCTGCAGTTCCTCTGCTATCCTTTCAGATAATTTATCAGCTTCTTCCACACTCATTTTGCTATCTACAGTGATATGCATATCCAGATGAATTTTATTCTCGCCAATATATGTGGCAACCATATCATGTACTCCTTTAACCTCATCAAATTTCAGAGAGATTTCTTCCACTTTATGATAAAATTCATCTGGTGGAGACATACCGAGCAAAAACCTTGTGTTCTGTTTTACGAGTTTAGCAGAGTTATAGAAAATCATTAAGGCAATTAAGATAGAAACAACACCATCGAATATTTTATAGCCTATACTGATAAGCAAAATACCTGCTATTGCTGCAACTGTGGAAAGCGAGTCATTCAAGCTTTCAATAAATAGAGTTTTATCCAGTATGCCAGATTTTCTAGATAAAATATAGGAAGCCATTACAAGCAACACAAGAACAGCAATTTCGATCATAATAACAAGCCAGGTGTTAAAATGTTCTTCTGCAGGCGATAAAACTCTATAAACTCCTTCCTTGAACAACTCAAAAGAAATAACTGTAATAAAGGAAACAGCAGCAACAAGTGATGCCACATTTCTTACCATTTCATGCCCGAAAGGATGAGAAGCATCAGGCGGCTTTTTTGATATAATGCCAGAATACATAAGAAGAAAAATTATCACGATATCTGAAATAGTATGCATGGCATCAGCCAGCAATATGAGATAGCCAGAGATAAAATAACCATACAGCTTCATGAAGACAGTTATGACGTATATCGCCAGAATCTTCCACATCTCTGAAAAAGATTTGAGGGAGTTTAATATATCTTTCGTAATTCAGCTTTTTCCAAACCATTTCATGACGGTATAATAGCGCTGCAAAATCGTTGCTATGCCAGCTACAATAAAATAAAACATAACCCACTCCATGAAATAAAAGCCATATATTTTTTCAATCACAAAAAACTGGATTATGCAGGCAAAGAATAAAATCACTATTCTATCAGCTCTCCCAAGTATGCCAAAATACACTCTTTTATAACCAATAGCTTGAGCCTGTGTGCCCAGATAGCTTACCAGCAGCATTGCAGCCATTGCCGCCAAACCAACCACTTTATCAACCCATGGTGATGCAACTATTCCTCCTATAATAAAAACATCTGCAAATCTGTCTATGGCATGGTCGATAAAATCTCCTTTTTTACTCGCCTTTCCTCTCATTCTGGCTATTTTGCCGTCGAGGGCGTCAAAGAGCCCATTCAATAGGATGAAAATAGAGGCAGGCAGCAAAAGCCATTTTTTCTCAAATGAAAAAAATGCTGCTATACCTGCCATAACCGCGAATATTAGAGAGAGATATGTAAGAATATTTGCTTCCATACCTATTTTCTTTGCCATGGGCTCTAGGATTTTATCTGCCTTTTGCCTGTATTTATCAAGCATTTTCCATCAACCACTCACTCCAGTCAATTTTTCCATATGATGGAGGAGGTATTTTTTTGATAATTTCTTCAACTTCTTCAGTTACTTTTTCGATACTCTTCCCTGTTGTATCTATCTCCCATATTTTTTCATGTTTTTCCAAAGCTCTCTCTAATATAATATCCAAAGCTTCAGCCTCCAGATTTTCCTTTATCTTTCTTTCATCCCAGTTTTTGGCAATAAGCCTTTTCTTTAATTCTTCTGGATGACATCGCAGCAATATTACTCCATCCACGCTAAGCAAATGGCTTAAATGCCCTTCTATTATTAGCACGTCCTTCTCTTTTATCTTTTTTATGTATTCATCCATTGCCTCTTCATCGACTATCTTGCTTTTTCTTTCTTCATCATATCCTATTATGAATTCATCTGCAATTTTTTCTAAACGCAGCACTTCATAGCCCCTTTTTTCAAGCAATTCAGCAACTTTTGATTTGCCAACACCTGGCGTTCCGGTCAAAGCTATTTTCATATTTTTATCAACTCTATAAATTCATATGGATCCCTGCCTTCATAAAAGCAGTAATGTATTTTCCTGTAATTCTTCTTGAATTCCACCACATCTTTCCTAACTTTTGATGGCTCCTCTCTGTCGATCAAAATGCGTTTAAAGAATTTTGCCACTTCCTCCATCTCTTCCTCTTTCATGCCTAAGCGAGTTAATTCTTGCACTCCTAACCTTATTCCTGAAGGGCGTAAGGGATGTTCATCCCCTGGCACCATATTCATATTCGCTATTATACCTCCTTCTTCAAGCAATTCAGCAGCTTCTTTTCCTTTTTCCTTTCCAACCCTAAATAGCACTTGATGTGATTCTGTAAATCCATAATCTTTACCAAGAACATCGAAGCCAAGATTGTACAAAGTTTCTGCAAGCTTCTTTGCATTTTTCACAATCTGCTCAGCATATTCTTTCCCAAATTGCAGATGCTCAGCAAATGCTATAGCTTTAGCTGCTACATGATGAAGATGGTATGAAGAAGTAACACCAGGAAAAACCGCCCAGTCCAGATATTTCATTTCTTTCTCTTCCTCTTTCGTTTTATCTGCAAGAATAACCCCTCCTTGGGGTCCAGGCAATGTTTTATGAGTTGAGCCTGTCATAACATCTGCTCCTTCCTTCAATGGCTGCTGGAATTTTCCGCCCGCTATCAAGCCGAGGACATGAGCGGCATCATATATCACTTTAGCTCCAACTTCATGAGCAACCTCAGCCAATTCTTTCAAAGGTGTAGGAAAGAGAAAAACACTCTGCCCAAACAAAGCAAGCTTTGGTTCAACTTGTCGAATGAGCTTTATTGCTCCATCAACATCAATATTCATTTTTTCTTCGTCGAATGGATAGATATGGAGATTAAGTCCGCGCAATCCTGCTGCTCCCCATTTGCCGAAAGATATGTGGGCGCCATCTGCCGTATCGAGCACGGTAACATTGTCTCCCGGCGAGGCAAATGCCTTGAATATTGCCATATTGGCAACAGTGCCAGAAGTAGGGCGAACATCGGCATATTTGCAATCAAAGAGTTTTTTGGCAAGTTCTATAGCTTTGCTTTCAACCTCATCAAAATATTTGCATCCTTGGTAATATCTGTTGCCAGGAGTGCCCTCAGCATATCTTCCATGAAAATCAGTTATTAACATTTCTTGGCAAAGAGGGGATAAAATATTCTCTGACGCAATCATTGGTAGGCATTCGCCAAAAAACTCATTGTTTTTTCTTGCCATCTCTCTCACAAACAGAGCTTCTTTAAGCCACTCCATGAAAGGAAATGAGAAGGAAAATAAAAAGGTAGTGGAAATGATTTTCAACTATTTTGAAGCTACTCATTCAACATCATATATAAAAACAGGACCAAGAAAAGCCATATATTCATCGATTCCATTGCTTTGCTTTATCGCCACCCAGTAAAAGTCGTTAGGCACAACATCATTGTCTTCATAGCTAGCTACTGCAACTTCATCATTAGGTGTAAAATGAGCAATAACTTTACACCATGGTCTTCCTTTTTGCTTATCTTTTTTAACAATCCATATATCTGTAATTTTGAAATTTAAACTCTCCAGATAACCATGCGGGCGCATGCTTTTATTGCTACTGTCTATGCCATCAAAAGTTGCTAAGGCAGTTATTTCAATTTTTAATGGTTTGCTACAATTAATCCATCTGCCATATGCAATTTTTCCATCAAATTTTGCTAAAGCGCGAAGCTTATGTAATTGTAAAGCATAAGCATTGCATTCATTCAATGCATCCCATATTTCATGCCTTGTATTATGGGTGGCATAAACAGCTACTAAGCCAGATGGATTATTCATGTTGTTTCCGTCTCCTAAAGAACTTGCTGGTCTATTCACGGCATGAGTATCACTACTTGCAATCATAACAAATTTGCACTGCCTACGGTTTTCGCTCCATTCCCAGAATGCATTTTCCATCCAAGCATCTGTTAAATTATAAAAACTTTCCTCTTCATAGCCATAAAGCCATGGAACATCTGGCGTATAATGCTGACCAATTGAACAACCCCATTTGCTATAGACTTCTCCGCCTCTAAGCACTTTATTTCTCGCTTCCTTATTCTTAATTTCATTGGCCATATAACTCCAGTTTATTGTAAAACTACATGGCAATTTTTTACCCAATATATTGAAATAAATTTTTGCTTGAGGATGATGAGGAAATGCTATATTTAAATGCCCTCTCTCCCATTCTTCAGCCATTACTTCAAAAATATCATCAAAATCGAGCTTAGTATAAAAAGAAAATTTTGGAGCATCTTCATAAACATCACGATAGTAAAAATTTATATGCCCAACATCATTCCAACCATTCCAACCGCCAGGACTCCACTGGGCGGCGGTCCATTCAAAAGCAAGCAACGTTGAAAACTTTCCAGGCATGTAATATTCTTCTGCTTTTTCTTTCATCAATTCCCATTCGCTTTTTCCCATGATTAAATCTATCAGTGTTTTTATAAAATCATTTTCTCTCACTCCACCAAATATTGTGTTTGGTAAATCAATCAATTCGCCATGGTCAGAGCAGGCAGCAAAATCGAGATAGTTATCTTCTATTGCATTTCTATACATTTCATCTATGCCGTATTTTGCATCTGAAATATTGGTGTGCCAGTGTATATCTCCAAAGTATATTCTTTTTATTTTTACAGGGATGCTGTCATATGCAATGCCGTTAGCATTTTCAGCATATAAAGTTAAGTTAACATATTCTTTGCCTAAGGGCATTGGCTCTGGATTGAAAAGCAGAATATCGTCTCCATAAAATGTTGCATGCTTGTTCCCACTTTCAATTTTCCAGAAAAAATTATTAGCATTGCTTATGTTGCAATCTATTATTTCTCCCTCATATAAAGTGCTATATGGTTCTACATTTATTTTCACATATGGAGGATTTGAAGAATTTACAAAATTGAAGGAAAATGCAATAAGTAATACGGCAATAAATGCTTCAATTCTCATGAAAATGAATCTGTAATTCAAATTTAAAGATGCTCCTAAAATGCTTTTATGACTCTTATTCCATCCTCTGTCTTATTTTCTCCATTACCATATGCAACAACTTTTATCTCATATTTTCCTATAGCTTTTTCATTCCATAGCCATGAATATGGCTTATCATAATCTATGAATTTTATGTTGCCATCTATGTAAAACTCTACTTTGCTTATCTCTCCTCTTGCATCAGCTTCAATAGTTATAGGCCCAATTATCAATGTATTGCCTAAAATAGGAGCTATTTGCCTATCAAAGATGTATAGATACCCTTCCAATGGTTTCTTAATAGCTACTGATACATTAACCGTACCTTCATACCTCGTATTTTCAAAAACTCCAGTTGCATTCTTTACCTCTATAGTTTCATTGTATAAGGTTATGATGCCTTTCCAATTTATGAAAGCTCTCCCCCATGTTCTGCTTGCATTGTAATCCCACCATGTTCCCTTACCTACTCCCCATTTATTTGGATAAAATAAAGCAACATCTCCCACAAGTCTAACTTCTCCGCCTTCATAGGTACCATTTATATAAAATCTCGAAGGCTGTAAACCACCATTGTCCTCTAATGTATAATTATCAAACCTGAAGCTTAAGTTCCTGAATGGAAAACTCAGCCTCCCCTGATGCTGGAAAGGAACAGGTGGCTTTATGGGAGATGGATTTTCTGCATATCCAATGGCTAACTGGAATTCTTTTGCATAGATGTATCCACATGTAAACCACAATGGTGCTCCTGCTGCTTTTAAGGCAGTATCTGAGTAATAAACCCTATGATATGCCCTATCCCATATGGCATGCCCAGTGAACTCTATTCTTTTAGTGCCAGATTCTTCTATCCAACCCCTACATTCTCCTATCTCCCAGAATCCTCCCCATATGTCTATATCCTCTCTATTGA
>JAPDJQ010000020.1 GCA_029259015.1 Thermoplasmatota archaeon
CCCACGTCCAATTGTAAGGATAATAAAAAGCTGTGTATCTGAGTTCGTCATCCACATAAAATTCCACATAATAATCCCAAGCGGGCCCCAGAACAGATACTTCCACATCAATTTTTCCTATGACAACAGTGATCAAAGAAGGCAGTATCTTTCTGTTATTTATGTATATGCCGCGATATGGTTTGACAATTTTTATCCCTATTTCTCCTTTTTCAAGTGTAACATTAAGCCACATTGTTTCATTTTCTCCGATGGTGTAATTCTTCATATACTCCCCATAATAACAATCTGCCCAGAAATAAAAGGATATTTTACCAGCTGCAACATTTATGGTATAAAAACCATTTTCATCAGAAGTTGTATGATAATAAAGAGAATGTCCTCTTTCATCTTCCCAATAAACTGATATGCTTGCTTTTTTTATAGGCTCGTTTGTTGTTTCATCCTTTACATACCCGCATATAACAGAATTTGCTGGAGGGATTAGGTATAATGTTACATTCACCCATAATGTTTCATTCTTGCCGATCCTATATTTTTCTATATACTCGCCAAAATATCCATCAGCATAGAAGTAAAGGCATATTTCTCCTTCTGCTACATTTATGGCATAAAAGCCATTTTCATCTGTAAGAGTGTAATTCCATTCTCTATGGCCCATATCATCTTCCCAATTTATGTCAACTATAACCCCTTCTATTGTTTCATTTGTTATTGCATTTCTAACATATCCGCAAATAATTGAATTTTCAGGAGGATGAGGATGGAGAGATGAATTTATCCATACTTTTTCGTTCTCGCTAACACTAAAATATTCAGTATCTTCTGAAAAATAGTGGCTAGCACTGAAACGAAGTTTTATTTCACCTGCTGCAACATTTATAGTATAGAAGCCATTCTCATCTGTATATGTAAAATTACTATCATGGTTTCCTTTATCGTCTTTCCACGTGAGAGAAATGAATACATTCTTTATTGGTTCACCCGTTGAAGCATCTTTTACATAACCACATATGATAGAATTTTCTGGAGGATGGAGATACAGTGATATGTTAATCCAGATTGTTTCTCCTGCTGTAATATAGAACCATCCTGCATGCCCAGAAAAGTATCCATCAGCAAAAAATGAGAGATATACTTTTCCTGATGCCACTTTCATGCTATAAAAACCATTCTCATCTGTATATGTATGATTATATTTATCATGACCCATGCTATCCTCCCAGGATAAGGATACGGTTGCCTCTTTTATAGGTTCGTTGGTTAAAGCATCTGTAACATAGCCGCATATGGTGGAATTCTCTGGAGGACATGGGTAGAGAGAAACATTTACCCATAATGTTTCATTTCCCCCAATAATAAAAATTCCGCCCTCCTTACTGAAATATTTATCTGCATAAAAAGAGAGATATGCTTTTCCTGCTGCAACATTTATAGTATAGAAGCCATTTTCGTCTGTATATGTATAGTTCCAATAATAATGACCCATTCCATCTTCCCAATCCACAGAAATTCTGGCTTTCTCTATTGGTTCATTACTTACTTCGTCTTTCACATATCCACAAATAATGGAGTTTTCTGGAGGAAGAGGATACAATGATAAATTGATCCATAGTATTTCATTCTTACCTATTTCATAGTTTTCAGTGTATTCCTCGAAATATCCGTCAATGTAAAATGAAAGATAAATTATTCCTGCTGCAACTTTCATGCTATAGAACCCTTTCTTATCTGTATATGTATAGTTCCAGTCGTAATGGCCCATTTCATCCCTCCAATGCAAATGTATTCTCACTCCTTCTATTGGCTCATTTGTTGTCACATCTTTGACATAACCACAAACAACAGAATTTTTTGGAGGTTGAGGCACTAAAGAAAAATTTATCCACAATGTTTCGTTGTTGCCAATGTAGTATCTTTTGCTACAATTATAGAAATATCCAGTAGCATCTACAGCAACAATTATTTCTCCTGCTGGTATATGCATTGCATAAAACCCATTCTCATCTGTATATGTGTAATTCCAGATTGTTCGATTCGAAGCATCTTCCCAATATAATGATACCATGGCATTTTTTATAGGTTCATCTGTTGTTGCATTTTTTACATACCCACATACAGTAGAATTTTGTGGCGATGTGCGCTCCATCGATATATTTACCCATAGAATCTCATGCTCTTTAATCTCATACTCTCCTACATATTTTAGATAATAACCGATTGCATTACAGTAGATGGTTATCTTCCCCGCTGCTACATTCATGCTATAAAAACCATTCTCATCTGTTGTAACATTGCTGATGGTGTAATTCTGGATGATATACACTGTCGCATTTTCTATTGGCTCATTGCTTATTTCATCTGTTACATAGCCACAAACAAGGGAATTTTGAAAATTTCCTAAATTCTCTATACCGCCCATCTCATTTTGCCTAGCAAAAAGCTGGAAATCATCCCATTCTATAGAGGCAACATTTTTGCTATCCTGGGTAAATGAAAAATCTTGATGAGTACCATGTGTGCCAACGTTAAAAATTGAAAAAGGCAAAAGCAAGAAAATGAGAGCGATGCCAACACTTTTCACCTCCCTTTTCATGCCTAAAATATAACATCAGTATTTATAAAAATATTTCCTGATTTTTTGCAAATCCATTCTACAAAAAATTTAAAAAAATCAGTTGCATATTCTTTTTGCCCGGCGTAGCTCAGACTGGCTAGAGCGGCGGACTGTAGTTGCTTTATCACGGGGCTAAAACCCACCGCCGCGGATATCCGCGTGTCCCCGGTTCAAATCCGGGCGCCGGGACTATAACTTTTTTACCATTCTTATCCATATTCCGTACTGTTCCTCTGCAACATAGCCAAGTTTCTCATAAAATTTTTTGGCAACATGATTCTTCTCACCCACCCACAGCTCAATTATTGAATAACCCTTACTTTTCAGATAATTTTCAGCAACCTTCATCAACTTTTTTCCTATTCCCCTACCTTTATATTCCTTCAGAACAACAATTTCATGTATTTCTCCCACTTCTGCATCAAAAAAGCTGTACCATGTGGAATCTGCAGCAACAAACCCAGCTATTTTTCCGTCTATCTCTGCAACGAAAAAGCCCTCCTCATCTCTCTTCATCAGCCATTTGAAATACTGTTTTATGTTCTTTTCCTTTCTGTATGCATATTCTTCGAAACCCTCATATGCCGATTTATAAACCTTGATGAATGCATCCATATCATCCTTTGTTACTTTCCTTATTTTCAGCCCCATAAGCAAATTTAATTATGCCCATGAGTTTATAAATATGCGTGCCGAAGAAATAATGCTGGAACTCATGAAAATAAATTCTTATTCAAAAAGAGAAAATGAGATGGCTCAATTTCTTTTAAAAGAAATAAAAAAATATGGACATGATGTTGAAATGGAAATAAGCGATGTTATGAATGTTGTAGTTAACGGTGGAGAAAAAGTAGTTGTTGCAACTCATATGGATACCATAAACAGAGAAATGGAAACAAGAGTGGAAAATGGAAGAATATATGGCAGGGGGGCAAGCGATGCAAAGGCGAGTATTGCTTCCATTTTATTATTTCTTGAAAAGGCAAAACAACTCAACTTTTCTATCGCCTTTTTAAGCGATGAAGAGGAGGATGCAAAAGGTTCTCGGTTTTATTTAAATAAGCATAAGCCCGAGATGGCAATTGTGATGGAACCGACTTCTCTTAAAGTTTGCAATCATCAGGCAGGGAGCATAGAAGCCTTTTTTGAGGTAAGAAGCGAGGAAACCCACGGCTCATTCTGCGGAAGTGTAATTGATAAAACTTTTGAAATGATAAAAGAGCTGCAAGAGCTAGAATACTGGAAGAAAGGAAAGTATTTTGAAAGTTGCTTCACGATACAAGAAATAAAAAGCATTAACCCATATTATCTGAATCCTAAAACATGTAATGGAAGATTTGAAATAAGGTTACTTCCAGAGCAAAATGCAGCTGATGTTGCAGGAAAAATCGAGGAAATTGTTGAAAAATATGGCCATATAGAATTCAGGGAAAGATGGAATGGTTTTAAAATAGATGAGAATGAAGAAATAATAAAAATGGCAGAAAACGCATGCAAAATGTCTGGTATTCCTTTTTCTTTGGATGGAATGCCAAGCTGGACAGATGCAATAATATTCAATGAGCATGGCGTAAAATGTATAATTTTTGGGCCAGGTGAGCTGAAACATGCTCATACAATGAATGAATTCATCAGAGTAGAGGAAATAGAAAAGGCAGCAGAATTCCTTGTTGCGTTGAATAATACAATTTCTAATTAAAGATTGCCACTCCTATAACCACGCCTGCAAAACCAGCAATTAAGAACAGGGCAGGGGGAGCAAAATATGCAGAAAAGCCCACAAATGGAATGAAGATTGCAAGATGGACTACATGAGACCATTCTCCCATTAGCCCATCTGTACCCAAAAGGAGACCCAAGGCAGCGAAAAGCACAGGAGTTATAGGAATAAAGGGAGGAAATAACAACCCCATTCCTATGCCTGTCACCTTGCACATTATATTCACATATACTCCCCCCTCACCAAATTTCTCCTTCAAAAATTCTATGAGATATTGTATCTTTTCTGCTGTTGCGCCTCTCTCCAGAATCTTTTCTATTTCGATAATAACAGATGTAATATCCTTAATATTCTCATCCGAAGTTTCTACTTTTTCGCTCCTTAAATTTACAGATGCAAGAATAATGGAAAAAATGACGAAATATATAACAAATTTTTTCGTCATTAGATTACAACTGCATAGTATATAAATAAATTTCCTTAAGGCTTCAATCTTTTCCTGTCTCTTGGGAACAGTATACACTCTCTTATATTTTTGAGATTTAACAGGCGCATCAGGAAACGTTCTATTCCATATCCAAAGCCTCCATGAGGAGGCATGCCATAGCGGAAAGCTTTCAGATAATCCTCAAAATTTTCTTTATTCATGCCCAATTCATCCATTCTTTTTATGAGCAAATCATAATCATGAATACGTTGCGCTCCTGATGCAATTTCCATTCCTTTAAATTCTAAATCGAAAGCTCTTGCATATTTGCCATCAAACATTGCATAGAATGGTTTTATTTCTAATGGAAATTTGGTTATGAAATAAAGCTCGTAATCAATATGCTTTGCAAGCAAATTTTCTTCGTCTGTGCCTAGATCATCCCCCCACTTAAAATCTGTCTCTCTCTGTAAAATTTCGACAACTTCATCATATGTAATGCGTGGATAAGGCAATGATGGTAAATCTATTTCAACTTTTAAAATATCCAATTCCTTGCTATTCTCATCCACTATTTTTTGGATGGCGTAATCTGTCATTTGTTCTGCCACTTTCATAACCTCTTCCTCGCTCTCAATAAAAGCCATTTCTATGTCTATGGCTGTAGATTCATTCAAATGGCGGGTTGTGTCGTGTTCTTCAGCCCTGAAATACCATGCTATCTCATATACTCTATCCAAGCCTGAAGCCATTAACATCTGCTTATAAAGCTGGGGAGATTGTACCAGATATGCTGGTCTGCCAAAATAATCTATTCTGAATACTTCTGTTCCTCCTTCCGATGAAGCTGCAGAGATTTTGGGAGTATGAACTTCTACAAATCCGTGCTTTCTCAAAAATTCTGATGCAAAGCCAATGAAGGAATGTCTTATCATAAAAATTGCCTTTACTTCGTCTCTCCTTAAATCAATTATTCTGTTGTCAAGGCGAGTGTCAAAATCGACATTCACTTTATCTATAACCCCCATAGGCAAAGGCGTATCCGCCTTAGCCAGCACCTTCATTTTTTCGATTAGCAATTCCCAGCCATTCATTACCTTTTCATTTTCCTGACATGTGCCATAGGCTGCTATTACACTCTCTCTTGACAAAGAAACAAGTTCTTTAAATAAATCAGGATTCTGCTTTTTTATTGCTGTAATCTGCATTCTGCCATATCTATCACGCAATATAACAAAAGCTATTCCACCCAAATTACGAATGTCCTCAACCCATCCTGCTATACTTATCTTCTTTCCATAATCCTTTTCGCCTATTTCATTGCTATAATGGCTACGAAGCATATTCATGATATGATTTACCCATTTATTTTTTGTGGAACTATTTCTTTACTAGCAACTTAATATCATCAAACCATACTTTTCCCGTGCCAGTTAAGACTGCCCTGACTGTAATGTGGTCTGTGTCTTCTGGCACTGTAATGCTAGCGGTACATTTTGTCCAATTGCATGTTCCGCTTAAGAGTTGTGTAGTCTGCGTTGTTCCAAAGGCAAGCAATTCATTGTTTTTACCCCAGCACTGGATGACAATGGCAACATTCTCTGCATTTTCCATTTTAACCCAGCCAATTAATTCAAGCTCTTTTCCAATCGGCACATCATACACATTCTGTGCCCAGTTATTAGATACTGTGACATTATATACGTGTGTATTAAAAATGCAAACACTTCTGCTACCGCTGTGCCTTATATCAGAAACCCATGACATATTCAATCCTTCAGCTGGCACCATTGCTTTATACCAGTATGCTGGATTATCTCCGACGCCTTCTTCAAATCCTGAATTTTTAAGGAGATTGATTTCTTTTTCCTGTGTGATATGAATAAAACATCCTATTAAAATTCCTGCAATCAGTGAAAAAGCAATAATAAGCGACAAAGCATATTTCCTCTCCATTTTCCCCCTTTAATTAATACACCTTTTTTAAAAAATTTTTTATTCAATCTGCTCAAATGTGCATTCCTCAGGCTTTTTATCATTTCTGAGTCTTTTGAAAGATGGGCTTCTTAACTCCATGTCTTTTGTCATTTCTATATACTCAACTTCTGCCACCATCTCTGGCTTAACCCATATCATGTTCGAAGGAGCTTTTTCAGCATTTGCAGCATAAGCGTCCTTTGTTTCCTTGAAATTTTTGAGTAAATACCTTATAATTTCCTCATCGAAGCCAGTACCTACCTTGCCAATGTAATAAATTTCTTTTTCTTTATACAGCCCCATTCCAAGAGCACTTATCTCCCTCTTCTCCCTTGTATAACCAACTATTATAACATCTATACTCTTCACATTCTTGATTTTAAGCCACTCATGGCGGCGCTCCCCTGGATAGTATTTGCTGCCCATTTCCTTTGCAATAACTCCCTCCATGTTCCTTTTTCTTATCTCTTCCCACAACTTTTTCCCGTTTTTTGTCATAAAAATAAGCTCGAGGTGCTCACTTTTTTTAAATATTTCGTTCAAAATTCCCTTTCTCTCTTCAAGAGGTTTTTCAACTAATGATTTACCATCCATTTCCAGAATATCAAATATTACATATGTAGCTGGAATTAATTTTGCTCTTATTTCTATTATCAAATCGCTGTCAACATGCTCCCTTTTCTGCAGCAGATAAAAATCAGGCTTTCCTTCCCTATTGTAGCAAACTATTTCTCCATCAAAAACAACGTTGCCATATTTCTCTAACTCCTTGCATATGAAAGGATATCTCCTGCTTATGTTTCTGTTTCTTCTGTTAAACAGCTTTATCTCGCCATTAACCTCTGCTATGCATCTTGTACCATCAAGCTTTGGCTCAAAAATATAAGCATTGCTATCCAGAATGCTTTCATTTCCTTTCTGGCAAAGCATTGGTGCATATTTCATTTTTCAATGCTGGCCTTCAACGCTTCCATCAGACTTACTTCTTCTTTAGGCTCTTCTTTTTCTATCATTACTTCTTCGCCTTCCATTTTTCTTCTTATTAGCTCTTTCAACTCTTCCATAAATGTATCCTTGTATTTGCTCAAATCAAATTCTTTGCTGTAATACTTCTCTATCAACATTTTGCCTAGCTCCTTTTCCTTCTCGCTTATCTCTGGCACTTCATCCAAGTTTTCAAGTTCGTCCATATCTCTTATTTCATCATAGTAATGCAACACCGAAAGAAGCAATCCTTTTTTATAAGGCTGCAGACAGCATAAATATTCCTTATTTTTAATGACTACTTTCCCTATAGCTGCCTTTTTCATCTCTTCCAGCAATTCTTTGAG
Source organism: Thermoplasmatota archaeon (assembly GCA_029259015.1). Taxonomy (GTDB): domain Archaea; phylum Thermoplasmatota; class E2; order UBA202; family JdFR-43; genus JdFR-43. The sequence goes on from JAPDJQ010000020.1 coordinate 8,073, forward strand.
TAAAAAGAATGCTTTATCTTTTTTCTTCTGCGGTACCATATAGTAGCTTTTGCTGTAATAAACAGGATCAATTTTATCTAAATCAACAAACTCATAAATTTCAAAGTTATCCGTTCTTTTAGGCCTCAATTTTTTGATTTCCTCAGCATCTAGAATGAAATAATTCCCTTTTTCAAATTCCAACCCCATAACAACATCTTCTTTGCCCAGCTCTTCACCATTCTCACACACCATTTTATAATGCACTGGCAATTTATGCTTGCTGCAAAGCATTTTGAAGCTTACTTGTTTTGATTTTGTCGCCGCATAAATTTTAACGGGAATGCTTACAAGCCCCCAGCTTATGTTACCTGTCCAGCTTGCTCTCATCAATTTTTATTTTATGCCCTTTATAAATACTTTTATGTTTTGTGCCTCTTTTAATCAGTTAAAGTTAATCAACCAAAAAATGAAAATGAAAGAGGAGACAGTAAATGGTATCTATCCTTTTAATAGATCTTGATATTGATGTTTGTATATGATTCAAGATTCATTTCAAAGCCCTAGAAAAGGAAAAGATATGTTTCTGCAAGCAAAATGTTGCAACAACATGCCATTCATTTAATCAACATTTTCCCACTTTCAAAAATTTTTTATTTGTGTTATAGGAGGGGGAGGAATTTATAAAAAACCAAAGTGGATTATAAAATAATGGCCATTACTAGCTTAGAGGCATTGATGGAAAAATGGGAAAGATTCTTTCAGGAATATTGCAAAGATAAAATAGAAAGTGCTGCCTTACTTTATCCGGAAAAAAAGAGTGTTTTGTTAGATTATTGGGATATTGATAAATATGATTCTGAACTTGGAGAATATTTACTTGACAAACCTTATCGGGCCATATATACTGCTGAAGAAGCTTTAAAGAGAATAGATGTCGCTGGAGAAGCTCCTCATCTTCATTTTAGAGTTAGAAATATACCTGACGCAAATAAAGTTGAGATTAGAGATCTAAGGGCAATTCATCTTGGTAAATTTATTTCTGTAAGTGGGCTGGTTAAAAAAGTTACTGAAGTTCGCCCCAAACTGCAGGATGCTGCCTTTCAATGCCAGAAATGTGGGGCAATAATTAAAGTTCCACAGGAAGAAAATATTCTTGCCGAGCCAATGGAATGCTATGCTGATCAGGGGGGCTGTGGGAGAAAATCCTCCTTTAAGCTTCTGACTGAAAAATCTGAGTTTATTGATGCCCAAAAACTGGAGTTACAGGAGAGTCCAGAAGGACTGAGGGGAGGAGCGCAGCCAATGCGACTCATTGTTTACCTGGAGGATGATTTGGTAGGAGATGTCGTTCCTGGGGACAGAATAACTGTGAACGGAGTGCTGAGGGTGCAGGCAAGGAGAAAAGGAAGAATGAAACTCACTGAATTCAATAAAGTTCTGGATGCAAACAGCATTGAAATTAAAGAGCAGGCTTTCGAGGAAATTTATATAAGCGAGGAGGACGAAAAGAAAATAAAAGAGATAAGCAAAGACCCAATGCTATATGAAAAAATAAGAAACTCAATAGCTCCAACCATTTATGGCCTAGAAACAGAAAAGGATGCTTTGGCTCTGCAGCTTTTTGGAGGTGTGCCGAAATACATGCCAGATGGCACAAGGATAAGGGGGGACATACACATTCTG
>JAPDJQ010000107.1 GCA_029259015.1 Thermoplasmatota archaeon
AAAAGTATATGTCTGGGAATTTCAAAATAAGATAAATAAAAGATGGTATCGCTGCATAGATCGCGCCATAACATGGCCAGATGGTAGAGTAGTTAGAATGGAAATTGCAATAGATATTACAGACAGGGTAAAAGCAGAAGAAAGAGTGAAAGAAGCTTTAGAAAAAGAGAGAGAATTTAAACTTAGAACTGCTCATTTCTTTTTCAATCCATTGGCCATAGCAAAGGGTTATTTGCAACTTGCTCTAGATGAAAAAGACGATATAGAAACAAAAATAAAGAGGGCAATGAAAGCAATAGAAAGGGTGGAGAAAGTGGTTAAGAATGTTACCCAGAAAGGAGAAATCATTGAATAATTTCAATAATTCCATATAGCAGGTTTGAGGATATTTTGAGGATTCTGCATCTTATAGAAAACTAGATATATGATAAGCTCGTTGTATAAAAAGAGGTAAGAAAAATGGAAGGAATAGTTAAGAGATGGATGACTGGAAAAAGTTATGGATTTATAGGAGTAGAAGGAATGGAAAAAGATGTATTTGTTCATCAGTCTGATGTAAAATCTGATGAAATTTTGAAAGAAGGACAAAAGGTTAAGTTTGATATAAAGGATGAGCCAAGAGGACCAAAAGCAATAAATGTCGAAATAATAGAATAAAAAGGATAATTAAATTATCCCGTTCTATAACACAAAGCATACATTACGTATATATATTATAAATCATTACTAATATAGAGTTTAAAAATTTTAAAGAGTGAATAATGAGAAAAAAGGCTGAAATTGAGGAAATTAGGAAATGCCCAGAATGCGGTTCTTTGCATGTTGTACAAGACTATGAAAGAGGAGAATTAGTTTGTGAAGAATGCGGTCTAGTAATAGATGATTCATATATCGACCAAGGCCCAGAATGGAGAGCTTTTGATTCTGAGCAGAGAGAAAGGAGAGCAAGGACTGGCCCCCCTATAGATTATACATCAACAGATAAGGGCCTCAGCACTGTAATAGGCTGGAGAAATAAAGATGTCCATGGCAAATCTATACCAACAAGGAACAGAGCACAGTTATACAGGCTTAGAAAATGGCAGCGCAGGATAAGATTTGGAGGAGTATCAGAAAGGAGTATCACCTCTGCCCTCTCGGAACTAAACAAAGTGTCATCAAGTATGACTTTGCCAAGAAATGTCAGAGAGGTGGCTGCAATGATATATAAAAAGGCGGCAGAGAAAAATCTCATAAGAGGAAGGAGTATGGAAGCAATGGCCGCCGCCACTATTTATGCTGCTTGCCGTCAGTGTGGAATGCCACATACACTCGATGAAATAAGTGTCGCATCTGGAGTAAACAGGAAGGAAATAGGGCGCACATATCGCTTTCTTTCTAGAGAATTAGCATTAAAGCTGATGCCTACATCATCGCAGGATTATGTAGAGCGTTTCTGCAGCTTGTTGAGCTTGAGCGTAGACACGAAAACAAAGGCTCTGGAGATACTGAGGCAAGCTGAGGAAAAGGAGCTTACATCTGGAAGAGGACCAACAGGCGTAGCAGCTGCAGCAATTTACATTGCATCTGTAATCTGTGGCGAGAGGAGGACGCAGCGCGAAATAGCAGATGTTGCTGGAGTGACAGAAGTTACAATAAGAAATAGATATAAGGAACTGGCTGAGAAGCTGGATTTAGATATTGTGCTGTAAATTTTATTCTGTTGTGAACTTTCTTCCCTTAAGTTTTATTACTCTAACAATTCTTTTATCATAATCTGCTTCTACTGGCGTAACCATTGCCGTAATCTCAATATAATCTTCAAGTGGACTGCCAACAACTTTTTTGCCAAGTGTTTCTTCAACCTGGAAGATGCCAGAGGAATTCGACATTTCAATTATGATTTCTATCGGCTTTTCTTTGCCCTTCGCTATTAAAACACTGTCTATAGATAATGCAGAAACAACATGAATGCTCGTGCTTCCCAAATCAAAGGCCATTCTCCCTCTCCCCTTTGTCATATCTGTTGCATCTGCTACCCCAACCAAGGCAGATTCCATTGTTATGTCTGGAACATCTGCATCATGAGCGTATATAGCATTTAAGATGAATCCTCTCACCTCCGTCTTTTGTTCCATGTCATCATAAATTTCTGGCAACAATCTATCCAGAATTGGAATGGCTAAATAGCTGCTGTGCAACGGATGATTTCCCCTGTATATCTGATTTCCAATGTCATGCAGCAAGGCAGCAGAAATAAGGATTAATGCCTCATCATCGTAGTCTCCTCCTCCATATTCAACAAAATCTGGCTTTATGTTGCTTTCAAGTAAAAGCTCATACATTTTTAAAGCACTTGCAGCGACTATCTTTGCATGCACCTCACCATGATCATTATATTTCAGCTTTTTAACGGCGATGAAATTTGCTATATCCCAATCAGCTCTAACCTCATCGTCTTGAACAAGCATTTCAAACATTTTCATTGCCTTTGGATATTTTGATAGAACTTCTAAAATGGCATTTACAGCTTCTTCTTCAAGTTGGGCATAACCTTCTGGAACTTCTACTTCTATTCCAACATTTTTTAAATCCTTACTTGTAAATCTTGGCTGTTTCATTTTTCATAATCTGCTGATTATATAAATATTCAACTGCATCCAATAAAAATAAAACAGGAAAAAGATGTAAAAACTACAGGCCAGCTCAATATCTTCTTCTTGGCCTATGGTTCTGATAACATTCCCTGCAATAAACAGGTCTGCCTTCTGTTGGTTTGAAAGGCACTTCACATTCTTTGCCACAATCGGCACATATTGCTTTGTGCATTTCTCCAGCTTTTCTATCTTGGTACATATTTATTACCTGTGCCTTAACCACTCCTACTATTAATAGTTATGGATATATTTAAAGAAGTGCAAAATCATCAGATGAAAATATAAAGGAAATGTCGCTTCTCATTATTGAAATTAATATGATATCAAAAATTTTAAGTTTAAAAATGAAATAGCGACCTTTGCAGCATTATTGCATGAAGTGCCTACTTATCTATCATCGTTATCTACAAATATGATGAGCAATTGTTATATTGTAATGAGGAAAAAGAAGAAAATCTGGATTCCGTACAAAATATGGGATGAAACTCAATGGTTCATTAATTTTGAAAAGATGCAGAAAAAAATTGAAAGAAAATTTGTGTTGCAGATGAAACGAAAGAGATAAAGATGTGTTTGATAACAGCAATATTTCCTTTCATAAAAAATGCTAACCATATCGTTTTTCTTTCCAAGCAAATTACAAGAATTTATTTATTCCAAACTATTATTCAAACATGATTGAGAGAGTTGCTGAGTTATTGAAGCAAAAAAAATTTTGGGTGGCAACAGCGGAATCATGTACAGGTGGTCTGGTGGCTCATATGCTAACAAATATTCCTGGAAGCTCTGAATATTTTAAGGGAAGTGTTGTAGCATACAGCAACGAAGTTAAAATGAAAGTGCTTGGAGTTAAGGAGGAAACATTAAAAGAGTATGGAGCTGTTTCAGAACAAACTGCCAAAGAAATGGCTTCCGGAGTTAAAAAATTGCTTGATGTTGATTTAGCTGTTGCAACAACAGGTATAGCTGGCCCCGGCGGAGCTACACCAACAAAGCCTGTTGGCTTAGTTTACATTGGCTTAGCTACACCAGAAGGCGTAGAAGCTAGAAGATTTTTGTTTAAAGGAGATAGACTGCAGAATAAAGAAAGTTTTGCTAAAGCAGCTTTAAATATGCTTTTAGAATATCTTGAAGGATGATTGAAATAGATGGAAGTTATGGCGAGGGAGGCGGACAAATCCTCAGAATGAGTGTTGCCCTGGCAGCTTTAACAAACAAGCCAGTTAAAGTTTTTAATATAAGGGCAAATCGTCCTAATCCAGGACTGAGAAGGCAGCATATGGTGGCAATAGAAAGCGTTGCAAAAATATGTAATGCAAAGGTAAAAGGGCTCGAGCTCGGCTCAAGAGCAATAGAATTTTATCCTGGCGAGTTAAAAGGAGGTGAGTATGAATTTGATATAGGGACGGCAGGAAGCATTACACTTGTATTGCAGGCCTGTTTATTGCCTTCTTTATTTGCCAAAGATGAAACCCATTTAAGGTTAAGAGGTGGGACAGACGTAAAATGGTCTCCACCATGGGATTATTTTCAGAATGTTATTGTTCCACTGCTTGAAAAAATGGGAGGAAATATTGAATCTTATCTGAATAAGCGTGGCTATTACCCTGTTGGTGGAGGAGAGGTAGAAGTGCATATATATCCTTGCGAGAAACTAGATAAACTTGAATTTGACGAAAAAATAGAGGGAATAGAGGGAATAATAAACATTGCAAATTTACCAATTGCAATTGCAGAGAGGATAGAAAATTCAGCCCTGAAAGAGCTGAGAAAGCATGGAATGGAAGCTGACATTATGATAGAAGAAACATCTGCTGCCTGCTCGGGCGTGGGCATTGTTCTGTGGACAAAGGGGAAAATTCTTGGGGCTGACTGTTTAGGCGAGAAAGGTAAGCCGGCAGAGCAAGTTGGCAAGGAGGCGGCAGAAAAGTTATTGGCAGAGATAAAAGCAGGCGTGGATTTGGATGAGAATGCTGTTGATCAAATGTTGCCGTATATGGCAATGGCGGATGATGCAACAACTTTCAAATGTAGGAGTTTGAGTAAACATGCCACAACACTGATATGGCTCATAAAGAAATTTTTGGATGTGAAATTTGAGATAGAAAAGAATGGAGTGTGTGAGGTAAAGGTGAGGAGAAAATGATTGTTGCACATGTTTCCGATTTACATTTAACAGGTAGCAATTTTGTTGAAAAATGGGGAGAAAATCTGATAAAAATTTTAAATTCAATAAAGCCAGATATAGTTGTTATAACAGGAGATATTACAGATGATGGATATATACATGAATATGAAATAGCAAAAGAATTTCTGGAGAGGATAGATGCAAAAAAGCTCGTTGTTCCTGGAAATCATGATGCAAGGAATAAAGGATATGAAATATTTGAAGAAATATTTGGAACAAGATATCCATTATATGAGAATAATGAAATAGTTATTTTAGGCATAGATTCTAGCGAGCCAGATATAGATGACGGGCATATTGGAAGAGAGAACTATTCTATGATTAAGGAAAAAATGGCAACAGATAAAATAAAAATTCTTGCCTTGCATCATCATTTAATACCTATTCCTGGAACAGGAAGAGAAAGAAATATACCAATAGATGCAGGAGATGTTTTAAATTTGTGCATGAAATTGCAAATAAATTTTGTTTTATCTGGCCATAAACATTTGCCCTGGAAATGGAAACTTGAGAATATTTATTTGATTACAGCAGGCACTGCATGCTCCCGCCGTCTCAAAGGAAGATCATATCCTTCTTTCAACTTATTCAAAATCGAAGATGAAGAGATTTCATTAAAAGAAATTAATGTATGTGATGGCAGCGAAAAAGAAATTTTAAATCATAAATTGACCATTCCCTGAAATTTTTACGGGCTGACAGATTCATAATACCTATAAGGGATTGAAACTGAATTGAGTATATTAAAGGGCAGGGAGGGGGAGAAAAATGTTTAAGATGGTTGAAAGACCACCAAAAACATTTTTCAATCCCTGCCCCATAATAAATCTTTAAAATTTTTTAAAATTTTTGGCAAACACATGACATTTTTCATTAATATTTAAATGACTTTGTATTTTCATTTTATGAAATTTCGCCTGATTATAGATGGCTATAGAAATGCATATGAAAATATGGCAATAGACGAGGCTTTACTTTTTTATGGAAAGCCAACCATCCGCTTCTATAAATGGAGGCCATCTGCTATTTCAATAGGTTATTTTCAAAGTATTTGTGAGGAGGTTAATCTAGAGGAATGCAAAAAGCAGGGTGTAGATGTGGTAAGGCGAATAACAGGAGGAGGAGCAGTTTATCATGATGAACACGGAGAAATAACTTATTCCTTTGTGTGCCCAAAAAACATGCTACCAGAAAAAATCTTGGATTCCTACAAGCTAATATGCTCATCCATAGCTTATGGTCTGCATTTTCTCGGGCTGGAAGCAAAACATGCTGGCATAAATGATATTGTTGTAAATAACAAAAAAATTTCTGGGAGTGCTCAGACAAGAAGACATGAAAATGTCTTACAGCATGGAACAGTTTTGCTTAAAGTAGATGTCAGAAAAATGTTTTCTTTGCTTAAGGTAGGCGAGGAAAAAATAAGTGATAAGGCAATAAAAAATATCGAGGAGAGGGTAACATCAATAGAGAAAGAAATTGGAAAGGTAAAAGAAGAAGAAGTGATAGAAGCGATAAAAAAAGGTTTTGAGGAAGGAATGGGAATTGAGTTTCACGAAGAAGGTTTAACTAAAGAAGAGATAAAATTGGCTGAAAAATTGAGGGAAAAATATGAAAGTAAAGAATGGAATTTTAAAAGGTGAACTTAAGGTAAAAAATGGGAAATTAATTAAATGCACTTTGGAAATAAAAGATGGCAGAATAAAAAGTATTAAATTTACAGGCGATTTTTTCATGCATCCTGAAGAAAAAATAGAAGAATTGGAGGAAAGATTGAGGGACATTGAGTTCGATAAAGAAAAACTGGCAAAAATAATTTTTAAATTTTTTGAGGAAGTCGAAATTATTGGAGCAAGCAGAGAGGACTTTGTTGAGGTAATAATTAAGGCAAGATAAAATTAAAAACACGTTTCCATTTCCTTTTCATGAAAAAAATTATAGCTGGCTCTTCTTCACCAATGCTTGCGAAAAACCTGGCTAAAGAATTAGGCATTGAAATTGCAGATGTTTCCATAAAAAGATTTCCTGATGGTGAATGTTATGTTAAGTTAAACGAAGAGATTGAACATGCAATAATAGTACAGAATACATATCCAGATGAAAATATTGTAGAGCTCTTTTTGTTACAGGATGCAGCAAGAAGAGTTGCTAACAGAATAGATGTAATTATTCCTTATTATGGCTATGGAAGACAGGATAAAATTTTTGAGGAGGGCGAAGCCATAAGTGCAGAAAAAATGGCAAAACTCATTCAGCAAGATGCTGATAAAGTGATTTTAATAAACCCTCATAAAGAGCATATCATAAACTTTTTTGATATAGAAGCAAAGGCCTGTGATGCTGTGCCAGTGGTGGCAGAATATTTTAAGGGCAAAGTGGATGCTGTTATTGCTCCAGATAAAGGAGCTCTTTACATGGCAAAAAAGGCAGCAGAAATAATAGGTTGTGCTTATAATTATTTCGAAAAAACCAGGATAAGCAGCAATGAAGTTAAAATGGAAATAAAGGATATGGAAGTGGAGGACAAAAATTTGCTCATTCTGGATGATATTATATCAACAGGAGGAACAATGAGGAAAGCAATAGAAATGCTTCGTGAGCAAAAAGCAGCAAGCATATACGCAGCATGTATACACGGCTTATTCATAGGAAATGCAGATGAAAGAATTTTGCAGGCGGGCTGTAAAGAACTGGTGGCAACAGATACAATTGAAACTGCTTATAGCAAAGTAAGCGTCGCAAAGGAAATAGCCAAGTTACTTTGATTCACAGATCTTTTTTGGTGAACAGGTAGTATGCAAGCACAAGCGAGATAGTTATCCAAGAAAGGAGTATGAGGAGAGTTACAGGCGTGGTATAAAATGAGGGATATCTGGTAAGATGTGTACTTATAGGTGTAACATTTATGGACACCAAAACTGAGAAAGCAGAAATTGGATTTATTATGGACGCAATATAATACCATGTGGGCGCCATCCAGTCTTCATTCATCATCGCTGAAAGTCCATATTTTGCAATCAAAATGCCAGATAGAATGGTGCCCCATATCATTGTGAAAAGAAACCATAAAAAGATGGCTCCGCCTAAAGCCGTTGAACGTTTTTTAAATATGCAGGAAAAAAGCATTGAAATTGAAATGAATACCAAGCCAAGAAGTATTGATGCAAATATGAAAACAAAATAAGCGCCCCACTGCACCCCTTTTACATTTATGCCTATCACTATTCCTGCCACTCCAAATCCAGCAATGTTTGCAATAGCCAAGACAGCACCTAACCCCAAAAATTTGCCTATTAATATCTCCACCCTACTAACTGGATAAGAAAGAAGGAGAGCCAGAGAACCTCTTTCCTTTTCTCCAGCAATTGTTGCATAGCCCAGCATTAAGCCAATTATTGGAACTAAAATTTGAACAAGCGCAATCATTCCACCGATGGTTGTATTCAAATCCTTCCAGCCGGCACTGCCCATTGAACCAAAATAAGAAATTACAAGAGTAAGTATCATAAAGATAGCTGAAACAGCAATTAGCCACTTATTTCGCCAGTTATCCATGACTTCCTTTTTTGCTATTGCTATAATTTCATTCATCTTCCTTCACCATCTTTATAAATATTTCCTCCAGAGTTGGCTCTACTGTTTTAAAATCAATTATTTTTATTCCTGCTTCCTCAATAGCATTAATAATTGAAAGTTTCGCACTTGGTGGACAGCTTATTTCCAGGATGTTGCCATCAACTTTTACATCCTTTACCGATTTTATTTCTTTTACCAAATTAACAATACGATTTGAAGGGCGCTGCAGTTCCAACCTCAATTTCGGCTGGATTTCCAGTTTTTTGCTTAAATTCTCCACAGTATCTATTGCAATAATCTTTCCTTTATTCATTATCGCTACTCTATGACTTAATTCCTGCACTTCCGAAAGAATATGGGAAGAAAGCAGGATCGTTACTCCCCTTTCGTTCAACTCCCTTATTTTATTTCTCACTTCATATGCTCCAACAGCATCCAAGCCAGTGGTGGGCTCATCCAAAATCAGGAGCTCGGGCTCTCCAAGCAGGCACTGCGCCAAGCCCAACCTTTGCAGCATGCCTTTTGAGAAACCTCCCACCTTCCTGTTTGCATCTTTTTCCAGGCCAACCTCTTTCAACAATTTCATTAAATCTGCATCTTTTATTCCCTTTAACTCCGCAAAGAACTGTAAAGTCTGCAATGCTGTAAGATTATCATAAAATGCAACACTTTCTGGCAGATATCCTATCTTCTTCTTAACTTCCTTTCCCCTTTCCACAACATTCATTCCATTTATGCTGATTTCTCCTTCATAATTAATTAACCCTAAAATTGCCTTTATTGTTGTCGTTTTACCGGCCCCATTAGGACCGAGTAAAGCAAAAATTTCTCCTTTTTCAACTTTAAAAGATATTCCATCAACTGCAACAACGCCATCATATTCTTTTCTCAATCCCCTTACTTCAATCATTTGTCTGCAAATTCCTTCACCATATAATTATTTTTTCTTTTTCTCAGTATTTCCAGTATCGGCAATTCTTTATCCAGAATCTCCCAGATTATTCCTTTCGGCTTTTTGTATGCTTTTTCGGTCTCAATGACTCTTGTGGGTGTAATAATAAAATCAACTGGAACATCATGTTCTTTCATCGGTATCTCCTCATTTATCACCTGTATATCATGGACTGTTGTCACAACTGGTGTCGTTTCATCGACAATACCAATCTCTCTTGCAACTGCATACTCTATATCACTATAACCCCCTCCCTTTCCAACTCTTGCTCCTTTTATATTCACCGCAACACTTCCTGCCATCACTAAATCAATCTTTTTCATTTCCCATGGGTAAACTGGTTTACCATATCTAA
>JAPDJQ010000104.1 GCA_029259015.1 Thermoplasmatota archaeon
TCCTACTTCATATGCATTTCCATCAATGTTTATTTCCATTGCTAGCATTGGAGCCTCGTTATGCTCAAAATCAATTTTCCTTATTCTATCTATTCTGAAAATTACTTCAATATCTGTTGTTGGATCATAGTCATTGATGGTGATATTTTCTGCCATGACTTGTTCTTTTTCCTCTGAATAATAAATAAGAAACACAGCTAAAAATAAAATTATGAGGATGGGGATTGCCCAAAAGCGTTTCTCCATGGCAATGAATATTATAAGAATATTTAAATCATCCTTTCATCAAATTTCACCAAATTTTTATATTGCTTGCCGCTTATTTCTCATGATTGTTGCTCCCTCCATACTATCTGCAGATTTTTCTCGTCTTGGGGAAGAAATTAAAAAAGTTGCCGAAGCCGGAGCAGACTGGATCCACATAGACGTGATGGACGGAAATTTTGCTCCGAATATAACAATTGGTTCATGCGTTGTTAGGAGCATAAGAAAAGATGTTGATTTGCCTTTCGACGTCCATTTAATGATTGAAAAACCAGAGAAACATTTCATGTATTTTGTGGATGCGGGGGCAGATTTTATAACTGTGCATGTTGAGGCAACAAAAAGTTTGTACCGGCTAGTCAAGGAAATAAGCAAACATTGTAAGGTTGGTGTAGCGTTAAATCCTGCCACCCCTCTCTGCAGCATAGAGAATATTATAGATGAAATCGATTTACTTTTGATAATGACTGTCGAACCTGGCTTTGGAGGACAGAAATTCATTGAAAGCATGGTGAAAAAAGTGGAAAAAGCAAAAGAGATGATAGGAAGAAGAAAGATATATCTTTCAGTTGATGGTGGTGTTAATGACAAAAACGCTCCTTTACTGAAGAAAGCAGGGGCGAATGTGCTTGTTGCAGGCTCGTATATTTTTTGCAGTAAAAGTTATGAAGAAGCGATAAAAAAATTGAAAATATAGCTTATTACACTCTTGAATAAATCTAACCCTTCGTAAAAATCGTATTGATATAAGGACAAAAGACTATTTTTCAAGCTGGTTAAGCTTTTCTTCAAGTTGCTTTATTTTATTTCTTATTTTTTCAAGCTTCTTTTCATATTTTGCCTTTAATTTCATATATTTCTTTTCTGGCAACTCCTTTTTTCTTTCCTCCAGGTCCTCCAGATCCTCTCTTATCATCGCCCTCATTTCGTTTAAGTCCTCAATTTTTTCCTTTATTTTGTCTCTGCTTGCCATGACATCAAATATAAATAGAGGAGAAAAACTTTACTGTTATGAAAATTAGCAGATTTCTTGGGTTTGGCTTCGAGTCAAATGTGTATCTGATAAAAGCAGATAAAATTGCTGTAATAGATACAGGCACTGGTTTTTATATGAAAGATTTAATTGAAAGTTTGCAGAAAGAAGTTGAACTGGAAAGCATTGAATACATTATTCTGACACATGAACATTTTGATCATTGTGGAGGCGTGAAGAAATTAAAAGAGCTGAGCAATGCAAAGGTTTGTATGCATGAGAATGGGGCTGAAGTGGTTGAAAAAGGGCTGAACTGGAGCGCTGCATTTTTTAATGCCACACAGCCAGAAACAACAGTTGAAATAAAATTGGCAGACGGAGATAGGATAGATCTTGGTGACATGGTGTTGCAAATTATCCATACACCTGGCCATTCTCCAGGAAGCATATGTTTATATGATGGAGAAAGTAAATCCTTATTTTCAGGGGATACGATTTTTGCTTATGGAGGAATAGGAAGAACAGATTTTCTTGGAGGTGATAGGCTGGAACTAATAAAATCCATAAGAAGACTCAAAATGTTCGATGTAAAAAATTTATATCCAGGGCATGGCGAGTATATTTTAGGAGATGGTTACATGCATATAGAAATGGCTGAGAAGAGCAGTTTGATTTTTTAACACAAAAGAAGCTGTGGAAATATTCTTAAATGATAAAACATTAATTTTTAATGCAAGGTAAGACAAGGTGCCCATACTGTAATAAGAACGTGATTGTTGAGGTTCCAGATGGTGCAACAGGTATTCAGAAAACGAAGTGCCCAAATTGTGGACTCACAATAAAAGTCGATGTGACTGAAAAGGAAGAAAGCATTGAAACTCCGATACATCCTCTTGTAAGGCAGAAGCCGTCTCCGAAGCCTTTAATAGCAGGAGCCCTCCTTATTATTGTTTTTTTACTTGGCGTTGCAATGGGGGCATTCATGCTTTTATCTGAAAATGAGGCTCTTCGTGGCACAGGCATGTATGAAGGAATGGTTATAGATAGCGAAAAGGAGCCGCTGCAAGATGTTACTATTTATCTTGTTGACGATGGAATGAAAAAGGTGGCAGAAACTGATGAAAAAGGATATTTCATCATATCCAATCTTTCTGCAGGCAAACACAGGATAATTCTTAAAAAAGAAGGTTATGTAACAAAGAACGTCACAATTGGGGTGTTTCCTTTTAAAAGTTTTATAAAAGAAAGATTTACTCTGCAGAAGGGAAATGGCACAGAAAATAAAAAGGCGTTATCAGCCTGGTTTTTCGATATTTTGCCAATATTTGCATCTGCCATCATAATTCTTTCTATTCCTCCTCTTATAGGCAGCATATTCTGTTTTATGAGGAAATATGAAATTGTAGCAATAATAGGTGCAATTTTTGGCATATTTTCCATGGGATTTTTTATTGGTACAGTACTAAGCATAATTGCCCTGATTCTGATTCTTCTTTCTAGAGAGGAATTCAGGGCATAATTTATTAATGGTGATGTATTTAATCTCGTGCATCCGAGTGAAGCTATAAAAGGCAGTATTTCAGATAAGCTTAAGGGAAAGAAAATCATTTTGGGCTTGACGGGGGGAATAGCATGTGTGGAATGTGTTAAACTGGCAAGGCAGCTGATAAGACACGGAGCAGAAGTTATTACAGTGATGAGCGAGGAAGCATGCAGAATATTATCTCCCATGGCAATGGAGTTTGCTACAGGAAATAAAGTTATTACTGAATTAACTGGCATGGTGGAACATGTAAGTTATGACGCCGATTTGATGTTGATAGCCCCATGCACAGCCAATACTATTTCAAAAATTGCTCTTGGTATTGCAGACAATCCTGTGACAACTTTCGCCATTGCCGCCAAAAAAATTCTTATTGCTCCTTCAATGCATCTCTCCATGTATAAGAATGAAATTTTGCAGGAGAACATTGAAAAGTGTAAAAGCAGAGGAATAGAATTCATTCCTCCAAAAATTGAGGAAAATAAGGCAAAAATGGCAAATGTTGACAGAATAGTAGCAGATGTAATAAGAATTATCAGAGAGGATAAGAAGGGAAAAAAGGTACTCATAATCGGAGGAGCAACATATGAGGCCATAGATGATGTGAGAGGAATAACAAATTTATCATCAGGCAGAATGGCCAGAGCTCTGGCAAGAGAGGCATATGAAAGAGGAGCCGATGTTACACTCTGGGCAAGTTTTGAAAGCTTTGAATATATAAAATCGAAAAAACTCAGAAGCGTAAATGATATTGTTAAATTAATCGAAGAGGAAAATGAAAATTATGATGTGGTAATAAACTGTGCAGCTATTTCTGACTTTGTTGTTGAAAAAAAGGAAGGAAAAATCTCTTCTGGAAAAGAAATTGAGCTTAAGCTTTATCCTGCCCCCAGGATAAATCCTCTTTTGAAGAAAATTGCAAAAAAGGTTATCGCGTTCAAACTCGAAGAAAAAGAAGAGAATGTTATCAAAAAAGCAAAGGAACTTATTGCAAAAGACGGCATTGAATATGTTATTGGAAATACAATCGAAAGTATGGGGAGTGAAGAAGCAAAGATATGGATTATCGGAAAAGAAGAGGCTATTAAAGAATTACATGGTAAGAAAGAAGATATAGCCAAAGAAATCATTGATTTAATATGAAAGCAATCGCTTTTTCTCCAGCTCATGTTACAGGCTTTTTTGAGATATGTTATGATGAGAATGACAAAGAAACTGGTTCAAGAGGAGCAGGTATTTGCATTTCTTTGGGCAGCTATGCTGAAGCAGAAATTTATGGTGATGATATAAACATCGAAGGAAACATTGGAAAGGGAGAGGTGACAAAGGAAGCATTAGAGAATTTGGGAGTAAAGGGCTTAAAAATTAGGATAAAGAACGAGTTGCCTTTTTCTCAAGGATTTGGTATAAGTGCTTCTTCAACACTCGCAGCAACTCTGGCAACATGTCATCTTTTTAATTTGCCAGAGAAAAAGGCGGTTGAGTCATCTCATCTCGCAGAGGTAAAGAAAAAAACTGGCTTGGGGGATGTTGTTACATCATATACAGGGGGACTGGAAATAAGAAAGGAGCCTGGCATTGAAGGAGAGATTGAAAAAATTGAATGCAGAGAGAAGCTTGTGGTTGCTGTTATCGGCGAAGAGATGAAAACAAAAGAGATACTCAGAGACGAAAAAATGATAGAAAGAATAAATAATGTTGGAAAGGAGTGCTTGAAAGAATTTTTGAGAGACAAATCTTTAGAAAATTTCTTTGATTTATCCATAAAATTTTCTTTTGAAACAGGACTGGCGGATAAAAAAATGCAGAAGGTTTTAAATGAAGCAAATAAAATTGGGAGGGCGGCAATGTGCATGCTGGGAAATTCTATCATAGCTATTTACAGTAAAGAAATGAAAAAGTTTCTTAAGTCATATCAACATTACGAATGCTTCATAGATAATGAAGGAGCAAGAGTATTAGCAGCCTTTTTCCCTTAACCATTTTCTCAGGCATTCTCGATGCCAGTATTTTCCTTCCTTAAACAATTCTTCGTCTTCTATTTCTTTATTGCAGTAGGCACATACAGGCATGATTTTATAATGGCAAAGAAGTATAAAAATGTAGATTTATTTGATTACCTCTCTTGTTTTAACAGCAATTCCACGCTCGAAATCAAGCATTTCGTCCCTATTTAGCAGGCATTGCCCCACTGCTATAAGCTCATCATCTTTGCTTACAATCAATGCTTCATCATAGGGGCGAAGCTCTTTGCATGCATCGATAACAAATTTTGCAAAAACATTCTTGCCTTCTTTTATAAATGGAATTGCATCATCTGTGACAACAACTCTCATTTTTGGTGGGCTGAAGAAAGCATGCAACCTTTTTCCGCCTTCCGCCTTCAATGAAAAAAAGCCGTCTGGGGCGCGCATCGATACAACATGTTTTCCGTCGCATATTACATTCCTTATTTTTCCGGTTGTTTTTGATTTAATTATCTCTATTTTTCCACTGAACAAAGCTTCTCCTGCTCCTTTTCCAAACTGATAGTTTGCTATGCTTTTTATCTTTCTTATGTCAAAGTCTTTGCTGCCCTTTTTTACAGCGGAGAAATCAACGATTTTCAGTTTTTTATAAAATTTATTGCAAGTCTTCCTCACTTCTTTTTCCGCCTCTACATCCATGCTGGAAGGAAAAATTGATTGCGCCACAGGATAAATTTCATCTAATTCCAAAGGCACAGGGCCGAAGCATGATTCAATTATACAGTTTGCTTCTATTTTTTTCATCCATTCGTTCCTGCTATATGGCTTCTCCATCTCTCCGAATATAATGCTTTTCTCAAAAAATGGTTCATATCTTTCCAATATTCTTTTCTGGAGCCGATATACAATGGGGCGATGAATGGAATATCTGCTTGTGTACATAAAAGCCCTCTTTTTGGAAATATTTTCCCATTTTTCCAGCCATTTTTTCTCATTCTTTATTACCTCCATTGCATCCATTAAAGATGGATGAGCAGTGGCACGCTGCTCAACCAGTTCCCATAAATTACCATGCCTGATTGCCTGTCTTATTTTTTTAATCTCTGCAAATGTCTGCCAGAGATTATGATATGCAATCTTAACCACCCTTTCCTCTCTATCCATTTCTCTTAAATCATCTATGCCAAATTTGCTGCATACAGGGCAGCAGCATGGCAGTTCATCCATTTCCTTCAACCTTAAAGTTTTATCAGAAAAGATGAGGCGCTCATCCTTTGCATATTTTATATAGGAGGCAGAGTCAAATAAGTCGCAACCCAGTGCTACAGCCAAAGGAAATATTATTGGATGACCGGCTCCAAATAAATGAACTGGCTTTGAAGGGGGCAACTCTTTTTTACTTGCTATTATTATTTCCGCTATCTCAGCATATCTCTGTTTTTCCATTAATGGCACTACCCCTCCAACAGGGTAAATATCGCTTCGCAATTTCGCCAGTTGTTTTGCACAGTAACGGCGCAAATCTTTGTATATGCCTCCCTGAACAGTGCATGCCAAAAGCATATCTCCCCTTTCTTTCATGCTTTCTTTTGCCCTTTCAATTGTTTTTTCCACCTCTTCCTTTATTTTGTCATAGCTTTCCTCCTCTGAAAAAATGTCCAGAATTGTTCCTATATCACTACCAATGCTGCGTTGAAATTTTACAATCTCAATGGCGTCTATCTCTATTCCATACATATACATCTGGAATGAGCCCGAATCTGTCATGATGGGCTTATTAAAATTTAGCAAGGCATGAAGTCCTTCTTTCAATGCTTTTTTCCTCAATTCTTCATCATTATATATGATGTATGAGTTCGTTATGACTGCTTCAGCCCCCATTTGCAACATTTCATTTGGATGAATTGGTATGAAATGGGGATTTATAACAGGCAAAATGGTGGGCGTATTAATCACGCCATGCTTCGTCCTCAAAATCCCAATTCTTGCTAGTCCATCTCTTACCTTTATTTCAAACATTAAAGAAATAAGATAGAGGCATTCTAATATTTTGCTAAAAATTGGAATTAAATATAGGAAGAGAAAAGGGCTCTAAGTATTTTATATTCATTTAGCTGCGTTTTTCCAGATACTCTTTTATCTCTTTTGCTACTTCTTCTGGCTTCTTTTCCAGTATGACCTCCGAATGCAATCTTTCAAAAAACATTGCATCGTTGCGATAGTATTTTGCCATATTCTGCCTTGTTATGCATCTAAAATGCAGAGGAAATTCATCATTCAGGCTGGCATATATGCATACATTAAAGCTGTTTCTTCCAATGCTCCCATAATATGATATTATTGCTTCCAGTGCCTGTGCTATTTCATTTATGCTGCTGAATAACTTGTTACTCACAATACCAACAACTTCATTGAATCCAAATGGAACAAAAGGAGTGAAAAGCGAAATATTGCCAATCTCACCAATAAATCTCTCGCTTTCCATCTCCTTTTTTATGTATTCTCTAAATTGCTCCCCATTTTCCGCAACCTTTTCCATATATGTGGTGGGATGTTCATCAGCCACAACCTGCGTATGGGGATGCAGTATGCTTGCGCCAGCAGGCATCAGATAATTCCAGTTTATTGAGGCATATTTTATATCATCAAACTCCATAACTTTTTTGATATATTCGATGCACAACTCCAGATTTTTTTCTATAATTTCAGCTTTAAACTCTTCCAGCTTTATGTAATGCTTTTTGAAGGCGCATACACTGCTGTATCTGGCATATGGATTTATATTTGGAAAAAGAAAGGCATGCTCATTTTCAAACATCTCGCTACCAAATTCATTGCCAAACTTTGCCAGTTTTTCTGGCATGCAAAAAATGCAAGGTTTTTTAATAATCTCATCAAAATTTTCTTTTGCTGTTAATTCGAGCCCAACCCTTCCTATTATCCTGCATCTTCTCTGCCAGAAAGCATCTTTTCTTACTTCTATTTCCTTTTCTTTGCCTTCCACCAATGCTTTCTCAACCCATTTCTGAAACATATTGTGGATATACTGGCAGTTTAAAAATGCTTATCTTTTATTGCCTCCAGTATTTTTTTAACTATTTCTTCCGGAGGCATATTTGTTGTATCTATCACCAGATCATAAATTGATTTATCATTGATATCTATCCCATAAAACTTTTTGTATCTTCTTTTTTCACTCTCTATTCTTTTCTTTGTTTCC
Organism: Thermoplasmatota archaeon; assembly: GCA_029259015.1. Classification (GTDB taxonomy): domain Archaea; phylum Thermoplasmatota; class E2; order UBA202; family JdFR-43; genus JdFR-43. The sequence goes on from JAPDJQ010000104.1 coordinate 7,968, forward strand.
ATCTTTTTCTCAAAAAAGTCCCCTCCTTCTCTTTCAATGACTCTTCTTATTCTTTCTTTCTCATCACAATCAAGCCATACCTTGAAGGCAGGTATTTTTTTAAGATGAGCAATCCATCCAGAGAGACGCCCTTCCATTATAATATTCCCTTTTCTCATCATTTCTTCCTGTTTTTTATCAAGTTCGATATCTATTTCAGGGTGTTTTTCACAATACTTTTCAAAAAATTCTAGGCTCATTTTATTCTTTTCTGCCATTTCTCTAAAAATCATACCTACATTAATATATTTTAAATTTGTCTTTTCTGCGAGCATTTTTGCTACTGTTGTTGTTCCACTGCCTGGCAGCCCGCTTATAGTGATGGTTTTCTTTTCCATTTTAATCTTAGGATATCCTTTTCCTTCAGATTTTCCTCAAAAGTAAAGAGCGATACCAGAACCATCACTTCATTATAATGAAAAAATCTATGACAAAGCATTGGTTCATACTTTTAGAGCATGGAGCTATACACTGGAACTTTATGAAAGAATGAGGACCATGTATGTCGACTTTACTAATGCTGTACTGTTTATAATGTTGATTATTGCTCCTTTTGCAATAATAGCCGAAAAACTTGTAGGTCTAACAGGTGGCTTCAAGCGTCTTTTAATTATAGTTCTTGTCTCCCTCTCAGTATTCGCTATCTTCGCTATTCTTCACCCAGGCTTTTCAATAGTATACAGTATCTCCGCGTTGAGTCTCGGTGTAATTCTATTAATATTGTCTATTCCTACGGTCTTCTTCTTATTTCTAATATTTTCGAGAAGCCTCGGAAGATTTAGAAAAGAGAGAGTTGGAGCACATTTCTTGGAAAGAGAAGTATTCGATTTGTTTGTTGCTGCAATGTCTATAGGCGTAGAAAATATGAAAAAGAGAGCTATACGTACTAGCCTAACACTTTTAACAATAATTCTAATCGTCATGTCTCTCGTATCTTTGACATCGGTGATTCCTGTTCCTAAGATTATAGAGGTTAATTATGCGTCTGCTTCAAAATATCCCGGTATACTTATTCAGTCCCAATACAATGAGCCTCTTGATATACGTATTGTCCA
>JAPDJQ010000017.1 GCA_029259015.1 Thermoplasmatota archaeon
CTGCATACTAAAACAGGAAAAACTGTGGAGGACAGTATAAAGGTGTGGATATTCAATTTATGAAAGAAAATTAATTTATATCTTTGCATGATTCAAATTGATGGAAATTCTCTCACCCCTAGAAAAAAAACTTCTACTGCTGCTTGAGAAACACGGTGGAAAAGCAGAGCCTGAGCAGCTGGAAATGGAACTTGTAAAAGTAATGAATGCTGCATCATGGCTCCAGTCAAAAGGGCTTGTTGAGACAGAAGAGAAACTGATAAAAGAATATGAATTAACTGAAGAGGGAGAGCGTTTTTTAAAAGAAGGCCTGCCAGAGAAGAATTTGTTGAAAGGCTTGAAGAAAGCAAGCTTGGAAGAAATTGAAAATAAACTGGGCAGGAAGGAGGCGGCAATAGCCATAGGGTGGGCAAAGAGGAAGGGATGGTGCGACATTGTAAAAGAAGGGGACAAAAAATATCTTGTTGTTACAGAGAAAGGGAAGGAGGAAGTAGCAAAAAAGCAGGCAGAAGAGGAAGCTCTTGAAAAGATAAAAGAAGGAAATTTTGAGATCGATGAAAAAATAATAAATGTACTAAAAAGAAGGGATGCAATAAAAGAAAAAGAAAGGGTGAGAAGAAACATTTTTTTGACAGATAAGGGCTGGAAAGTTGTTAAAGCTGGAATAAAAATTGAGGAGGAGCTTTCACAGCTCACACCAGAAATTATAAAAAGTGGAGAATGGAAGAAAAAGAAATTCAGAAAATATGATGTGAAGGCTTTTGCCCCATCCATATATCCTGGGAAGCTTCATCCAATGACACAGCTTATAGAGAAAATAAGAAGAATTTTTGCAGAAATAGGATTTAAGGAAATAAGAGGAAGTTATGTGGAATCATGTTTCTGGAATATGGATGCATTGTTTATACCCCAGGATCATCCAGCAAGAGATATGCAGGATACATTTTACTGCAAAAAGCCAGACAAAATAAAAATAGATAGAAAACTCATTGAAAAAATAGCAAAGGTGCATGAGAATGGATGGAAAACTGGCTCGAAAGGATGGGGCTATAAGTTTGATGAAAGAGAAGCAGAAAAAGCTTTACTCCGTACCCATACAACAGTGAATACTATTCGTTATTTGGCTCATCATCCAGAGCCACCCGCAAAAGTATTCTCTATAGAGAGGGTTTTCAGGAGAGAGAGCATAGATTCAACACACCTGCCAGAATTTCACCAGATAGAAGGAATTGTCTATGAAAAAGATGCAAATTTCTGCATGCTCAAGGGCATATTGAAAGAATTTTACAATAGAATGGGGTTTGAGAAAATCAGATTTCGCCCCTCCTATTTTCCATATACGGAGCCGTCTCTGGAAATAGAAGTCAAATGGCAGGGAAAATGGATTGAGCTCGGAGGGGCTGGAATATTCAGGCCTGAGGTTACACTGCCATTTGGCATAGAAGAGCCGGTGCTTGCGTGGGGCTTGGGCTTGGAGAGAATGGCAATGATATTGCTTGGATTAAATGATATAAGGATGCTTTATTTTAGTGATATAGATTGGCTCCGCAATTTACCCCTGCTTTAGTTCTTCAAGCAAATGTTTCAGCAAATCTGTTCTGGTGACTATGCCCTTTAATTTATTATTTCTTCCAACTATTGGCAGGCAACCTATCTCATGCTCCATCATTATGTGTGCAGCATCCTTGATTGATATGTTGTCTCTGGCTACTATTGCAGGAGATTTCATTATATCTCTAACCAGTAGATTGCGAAGCCTGTTCTGCTGTTGTCCTAAGCTAACACTCCTTTTTAAAGTGGCAAATGCAAATGCAATTTCTTTGTCAGATATTATCCCAATAACTTTGCCATTTTCAACAACAGGAAGACGAGCGATATCATTATCCAGCATCAATCTCCTTGCATGAATAACTCTATCTTCCGGATGTGCAGTTATGACATTTGTTGTCATTATTTTCTTTATGCTTTCCTCACTTTTTATCAATGGCAGCAAATCAGCTTTTGTAATAACCCCAACCAGTGTATCTCCAACAACAACAGGAAGCATTGTCGGGCCTGGTTCTCCAACCGTCTTCAATATATCAACAATTTCTGTGTCGGGAGAAACGCTGTCAAATTTTTTCTCCATCACAGTTGATGCATGCATTCTGGCTGCAGGTACTCCCCTACTCCTTATACTGCCTAGTTTGTTGGCAATTTTATTATCTGTTACTATACCAACAATCTTACCATCATCAACAACTGGCAATTTCGTTATATTATGCTTCTCCATCAAAGACAAAACATGATACAAATCCTCGTTTTTACTAACATAAATAACCTCTTTGGTCATAATTTCTCCAACTTTCATAACAATTCACCCTACTATTTCAGCACAAGATTCGCATAAGAGACGACCATCAACATTAAGAAGGCGCTGCGACAACATGCCGCATTCTTCACATTTTCCAGACATGAATTTCTTTTCTTTTCTATATGCAAGACGCTGTCTGTTTATTTCAGCCCATTCTTCTATTATATCCATTATTAATGGAGAAACCTGCATTATGTCTCTTTCAGTTACCATTCCAATAAGCTTTCCATTTTCCACTACAGGCAATCTCCTTATCTTGTATTTTCCCATGATTTTTACTGCCTCCTCAATATTTGCATCTGGAGAAATTGTTATTGGTGGGGAACTCATTACTTCTTCGACTGCTACCTTGGCAGCATCTTTTTCTTCAGCAACTATTTTGCGAAGTATATCGCTTTCTGTCAATATGCCAATGGGTTTGCCATCTTCAACAACTATTATGCTACCCACCATCTCGCTTTTCATTTCTTTGACGGCATCAAGTACACTGGCTTTCTTATTTATCATCACGGGGTTTTCGCTCATTATGTCTCTTATGCAAATTTTTTCCATCAATAATGTATTATGGCAGAGATAAAAAACTTTTTCTCAGTATTAATTAATCAAATTTAAAATGTTTTTACTAATGACATGATATCGCAACATTTTGTTTTCGTGATTAAATATAAAACAAGCCATTGTTTATTTTCTTAAAGTTAGTCAATGTCAATACTTTTATAAACAAATTCACAATATAGCTTCATGATAAAAGAGTTTACCTCATCCTCAGGGGATATTGTTATAAAAATAGATTATGATAAGTGCATGGGTGCTGCAAAATGTGTCGAAGTATGCCCTGTCGATATCTATGAAATACAGGATGGAAAAGCTGTTGCCAACAATGTTGATGACTGCATTGAGTGCTGCGCATGCGTGGAGTCCTGTCCGAATGGGGCGATAGAACATAGCTCTTGCTAATCTATAAATTTGATAAGGAATTAGTTCCTGCAATCTTTCTCAGGAGATTAAATAAGTTTTTGATAGAAGTTGAGCTAAATGGCAAGGTAACATTATGCCATCTGCATGATCCAGGAAGGTTGGAGGAAATTTTGAAAAAAGGGAGAAAACTTTTACTCATTCAAAAGGAAGGTAATAGAAAAACAAAATATGATGTTATAGCAGCATTTATGGAAGACTGGGTTTTAATTCACTCTGGCTATCACTCTCTTTTAGCAGAAAACTTGCTCAAGAACAATCTTATAAAGGATTTGACTGGATATAAAATAGAAAAAAGAGAGTTTAAATATGGTAGCAGCAGAATAGATTTTTTACTCAGTGGCAATAAAAAATGTTTGCTGGAAGTAAAGGGATGCACTCTTGCAAAAGATGGAATAGCCATGTTTCCTGATGCGCCTACTGCCAGAGGGCGGAGGCATATAATGGAGTTAATGGATGCTATGGGAAAAGGATATGAAGCAGCTATGCTGTTTTTAATAATGAGAAATGCATATACGTTTTCTCCAAACTGGGATATAGATAGAGATTTCTCTTTAACTCTCAAAAAAGCATATGAGAAAGGCATTAAAATAATTGCATGCAGAATAAAATTTAAGGAAAAGCAAGTTTATTATGCTGGAGAAATTCCAGTTATAATGGAAATGAATATTGATTTATGAGGAGCTAAGAACACTCCAGGCTATGAAATCTCTTATAATTTTTGCTGCAAGTAATGAAGTTCTTTCATCATCATATGGTGGGCATACCTCCACAACATCCATTGCGATTATTTTATCTGCTAGTCCTTTTATAAAATCAAAGATTTCGTATCCCAATCCCATTGGTTCAGGATTACTCACCCCAGGAGCATAACAAGGGTCAAAAACATCCATATCGATACTCAGATATATTTTGTCAAAATGTACCTTATTTGTCATCTCTCTTCTGAATTCCTCCACGGTATAATACTTAAAACCCAGTTCTTCTGCTTCTTTAACCTCCTCTTCTGATGCTGACCTTATGCCAAAAGAGATTATTTTATCCTTGCCCACTTTTTCAAATATGCGCCTTGCTGCACACGCATGGCTGTTGGCATCGCCTAGATACTCCTGCCGGAAATCCAGATGGGCGTCTAGGATGACAACACCGAAATTTTCTTTTATAGAAGATATAAGATGAGGAGAGATGGAATGTGCCCCTCCCATTGCAATAGGGATTTTGCCATCTTCCACGCACTTCTCCATAAATTTTTTTGCATCATCTATATTTAAGTTGCCTGCATCATGGATTGCAATGTTCTGCAAATCTATGCCATGAATTATACTGTAACTTTCGTAATCCCAGCTTACATATCTTATAAAATCAGGTGCTTCTTTGGTCCCAGGTCTGAAAGACATTTCAACATCTTCATATGGTACTCCAAAAATAATGAATTTTGATTCTTCGTAGCTCTGCTCTGCATCGGCAAATTTCATACTCTCGTTATTTTTCTTTTGCCCATTGCTTGGATATACTCAATATCCTTTCCTTCCTGAATCTTATCTTTAAATTCTTCCGGAATGTCCATCTCAAAAGTTTCATAGGTTTCTAAATCCATCAGCTGCACTTTATCACCCATGATTGAAATGACCTGCGCCGTTCTTCTATCTATTATTGGCACCGCTACTTTATGGCGCACTGGGTAAATAACGCTCCTCTTCTGATTGTCGAATACGCCAATTGCTTCTATTCTTGCTTTTGCTTCTCCATGCTTGCCTGGCTTGGATGTTGTCATGCTAACTATTTTGCATGGTTCATCATCGATGATTATATAACGATTCTCCTTCAATTCTCTAACCTCAGCCATCTCTTTCATTGTAGCACCAAAAAAGAAATGTATTACTAATAGATAAATCTTTAGCTTAAAATGAAGTGCAGTTATTGTAGCAAAGAGGGAATTGCAGATATATATGGCAAGTGTTATTGCGAGGAGCATTTCAACAAATATTTTCTGGGTAGAGTGAGGAGCATTATAGACAAATTTGGCATCGATGGCAGGATAGCTGTTGCTTTATCTGGTGGAAAAGATTCAGCAGCATGTTTTTATGCTTTACATAGCCTTAATCTGGAATTGCAGCCGTTTTACATAAATCTGGATATTCCAGACTATTCTAATGCATGTCAGAAAAAGGCAGAAGAATTGTGCAATTTACTGGGCTACAAATTGGAAGTTATTGAGTTGAATGAATATGGAATTTCTTTGGCAAAAAAGAAAAAGCCATGCAGCACATGTGGAACAGCAAAACGCTATTTAATGAATAAATTTGCTTATGAAAATGAGTGCAAATATGTTGCTACTGGCCATAATTTGAGCGATGTGATTACTTTCGCCTTCAACAATCTTGCAAATGTAAATATACTCAACTTCAGAGGAAACAAGCCTTATTTAGAAGGAAAAGAGGAGTACAAAATGGTTGCAAAAATCAAGCCATTATACTGGCTTAAGGATAAAGAATGCATGCTTTATGCATACATAAATAAGTTGCCGTATGCTGATGAAGAATGTCCTTATGCCATAAACGCTCCAACTCTGAAAATAAAGGAATGGATTCATGAAATTGAAGGCAAGCAACCTGGTATAATGGTAAATATGGCAAAAAGTTTCTGGAAGCTGGAAGATTTAATGAGCAGAGATATAAATTTGAATAAATGCAAAAAATGTGGATATGCTTCCTACGGCAACATATGCAAATTTTGCAAGATAAGAAAAAGATAAAATAGGGTTATGCTTCTATTTTTAAATGATTCTCATTCATTATGGAGAAATAGGCATAAAGGGAAAAAATAGAGCGGTATTTGAAAATTGTTTAGTCAGGAATATAAAGAAGGCTTTGGGAAATGAAATAGAGAAGATTTATAGAGAATATGGCAGGATTTTGGTAAAAGAAGGAGAGAGGGCAAATTATGAAATGCTGAAAGAAAAACTTGCCAAAATACCGGGCATTGAGAACTTCTCATTTGCATATGAAGTTGATTTAGACATTGAAGAAATGAAAAAAATAGCTATGGAAATTGCCAAAAATGAAAAATTTTCAACGTTTAAAATATCAGCAAGAAGAAGCAATAAAGAATTTCCTTACAGCTCAATGCAGATAAATGAAATAGTTGGCGAAGAAATAAAGGAAAAACTCAATAAAAAGGTGAAACTTGAAAATCCTGAACTGACAATCTTTATTGAGGTGGGAAATAAAAAAGCCTATGTTTATAAAGAAAAATACAGTGGCATCGGCGGCCTGCCTGTTGGAAGTCAGGGAAAGGTTGTGGCCTTGCTATCTGGCGGCATTGACTCACCTGTAGCAGCATGGCTGATGATAAAGAGAGGATGCAGCGTGGTTTTTATTCATTTTTATAATGAAAGTTTGGTGTCGTCACCAAAAAAAGTTGAGGAAATAATTGAAAAACTTACTGAATACCAGCTTTCATCAAAAGCATATTTCATTCCTTTTGGCACGCTGCAATATGAGATAATAAAGAATGTGCAGTCAAAATATCGCATGATTATTTACCGCCGCGTAATGACAAAGATAGCCAATGAAATTGCTTCAATGGAAAAAGCGAAGGCAGTGGTAACAGGAGACAGTATAGGGCAAGTTGCATCGCAAACTCTGGAAAATATTCATTGCATATATGATGCATCAGATTTGCCTGTATTATCGCCTTTAATAGGAATGGATAAGAGAGAAATTATAGATATGGCCAAAAAAATAGGCACCTACGAAATTTCCATCAAGCCATATGATGACTGCTGCTCTTTCATGGTGGCAAAGCACCCTGCAACGAAAGCAAGCCTTGATAAAATAAAGGAAATGGAGAAAAAAATAATCTTTGATATAGAGGAAATTATTGAAAAAGCGAGGACAAAGCAATACAGTAAATAATGGAGGAAAGCAAAACTTCCTTTTATAAAGGAATTACTATGCTGAAACCAAACCATAGCTGTATCGTTTCAGATAAGAGTAAAATGGGAATGATTAAAGCAAGAGAGAACCAGAATTTTCTTTTAAACTCTTCAATGTGATGAGCATGATGATTATGCTGGGCATGGTTCATTTTTACCCCGTATTTCATTCATTACATGTTTTTATATCTTTGACTATATGACAAAGAAAAGGAAAGGGACCATCATTAACATAACAGATACAATTGCTGCCGCCAGCAATATCCTACTCATTTTATATTTTTCCGGCAAAAATTTCTGACTCATATAAATTGCTGCAATACCATATATTATTACACCAAAAACTCCTATGAAGAGGAGTGTTATGCTGAGCATCAATATTATGGATAAGCCGTAATAGCCCAGTATAGCAAGAGGCAATCCAGTTACAAGCATATATATGAGCAAATAAAACATGAATTTCCTGTAAGGCAGACTCCTTATTTTTTCACTCACACTTTTTGATGTTTCATAAAGCATTCTGGATACTGCTTCAAAACCTCCATATACTGTTCCGAATAAAGCAAAGAATACACTTACCTGATACAATGGCTTTAGCCATGGAGCAATGTTGGAAAAAATTACGGCCTGCTCCTTAAGCAGATTTATGTCTGATGGCAGTCTATAAGTTCCGTCTGGCTGGGGGCCAAGTAAATATGCGCCAGCTATCATATAAGCGGATGATGCAATGGCTACAATTGTAAATGCTATTGCCATATCAACAATTACTGGCTTTAATAATATGCGGGATTTTTTAATTTCCTTTTCATCTTCGGGCAAATAAGTTATTTTTCCTTTCTTTCTGAAAATGCTGAAAAGTCTCTGAGAAAATTCATCAGGATTATCATTATTTTTAAAAATTCCCCATCTCTTAACTTTAATCCAGCCGGAATAGCTGACAATCGTTATTATGGTTAGCGTTAGAGTGCCCAGATAGCCCAGCATTATGAGTGGCACAGGTTTTTCTGCCACAGTAGGAAATTCTCTTACAACCCATTCTGGATATTCTGGAACATTTCCTATCATGAAATAATTTGGAAGAATATCAAGCAAATCGGGCTTTAATAATATTACAGAAATAATTGCTCCTATTGCAAGAATAGCCACAAAAAAAGCCTGGCTATATTCCACAAGTTTATATCTTCCAACAATGTCAAGTATGGCAGCAAGAAGGCAAAACAGGATGCCCCAGAATAAATAATGTCCTTTTCCAATAATCCATGCCATGGTTTCTCCCATGGTAGTTACTATA
>JAPDJQ010000114.1 GCA_029259015.1 Thermoplasmatota archaeon
CTCTATTGCATCTTTAATGAAGTATTTTATCTTCTCTGCATCATCCCTTCCTTGGCTGGCAAAATACTTGCCTCCATAAATTTCATTTAAGCCAACTATAATTGTCTTTATTCCATGGCTTTCCTTATGCTCCTTTAATGGCTGCAAATCAGCCATCCATGAATCTGGGCATATGATAAGCAAATCATATTCATCATTTGTGAATAATGGTTTTTCTGGTGGCCTATAATATATTTTCACCTCGAATTCATTAGCAAATAGAACATCTCCTGCGACGTATCTCACTGGATAGAGATAAATGTTGAGTATGACAACATGCTTCCCATTTTTAAGTCCGGCCATTGCATCATAAGCATACCATTTTTCAGGATAAACAATATCTGCATCATAACTTCCCTGTTCAATTTCAAAGCCTGGAGGCGAAGGAATATATGAAGATGGGAGCATCACATCCAATTTTTTTATCTTCTGAGGATATATTTCTATACTGACTTTACTTCCTGCAGGAAAAACATATGTTTTTGTATAAAAGGGCACAACAGGTTTATTTTCTGCTATTAAGTTTGCACATCTTTCTATATATATCAAATCATTTAGTATAGATGCTGAAAAATCGACATGTTCTTCAATATATTTCTTTTCTGAAGGTTCATCGCCAGTAATGCTTTCATTTTTTACTGCTGGGATCAAAAAAAGTGCTGCCACTAACAAACACAATACAACATTCTTACCTTTCATTTTTCTCCCTCCTCAGCATTATAAACTGAATATGAATACAGATATGGGCATGGTTTCTTCTTTCAGCCCAGCTTTATTATATGCTACAGCATACAAATATTTCCATCCAATAGCTCCTCTCCACAACCATTCATAAGGCGGTGTTAAATCAATGTTTTGAAGAATGCCGTCAACATAGAATGATACATTGTTTATGCCTGAATCAGCATCATAAGCAATTACTCTAACAGCAATTCTGCCAATAATAACTGTATTCCCGCTCGCCATAGGCCATATCTGGCGATCAAACAAATAAAGATAGCCAGGCACGGGGCGCTGCAGAGTAACGAGGGGCGGGGTTGTATCAACTTTTATAGTTACACTCTTGATTTCTTCTTGGTTCCCAGCATTATCCACGCTGTAAAATTCTATGGTGCGTTCTCCACCTTCCGATAAAGTGATTTTTCCAGTATATGTGAGCCAGAGTCCACCATCTATTCTGTATTCTGTAGATGCCACACCACTTATTGCATCAGTTGCAGCTAGAGTTACATTTACAGGGGTTACATACCAGTCATTTTTTCCATTTGGCATTGCTGGCTCTACAGAATAGTCAGTAATTGGCGGTGTTATATCATATCCAGCTATTTCATCTGCTACTGTTTTGCTTTCCATATTTCCAGCAACATCTGCAGCTATACTATAAAATTCATAATATCCTTCTCCATTTGGAAAGTTAAATGAGAAAAGCCATCCATCTGTGCTATTACAATCTGTTTCATATAAGGTCCAGTTACCCCAGCTTGAATTATCTGAAGAATATCTATACCATAGGGAAACATTTGCCAGGGCATAATTATCGCTGGCTGTAACATTCAGCAAAACTGCAACATTATTCCAGTAGGGAATATCTTTTATGGATGAGAAAGGCGGAGTAGTGTCCTGCACCACTATACTATATGGTCCTGTTATACTCCATCCCGTTGCATTATATGCTTTCACGTAATAGGTATATTCTCCCAATGGATCAGGATATTCATAAGTTCTGTTGAAATACCAGGTGGCAACTCCATATGCATAAGCATAGGCATTGGAAATGCAATTCATTGAAAAGTTACCCATACAAGTTGAATCTGGATAAAAAATTTCAATATATACCGAAGAGGCATCTGTTATATTGGCAGTCACATTATTATAACCAGGAACTTCAACTGGATCTGGGGAATCATTAACAAAATTTATGGTGGGTTGAGCAAGTGTGAAAATTAAAAAAGCTTCAAAAGCTACTATTGTAATAGATGCCATAGCCACTGCAACTTTTTTCCATTTTTCTTCGTTCATCTCAGCTTCAATTGTTTCTCCATTTATAAATTTTCCTAGTTCTTAGAAATATTTTAATGTTATCGCAGCAGAGATAATATTTCTTCCATGAAAGGAATTTTTTAAACGCATATACCTCATATAAAGAACAAAAATTGCCATTGTAAGAAGGAAAAATCACTCAAAAGAGCACCGATAATTTCTGCTCGTAATGAACCGAATGTTCGATATTTATCAGAGGGATGCGTTGCTATCTTACCTGAATATATGCCCAGTCCAAGTTCTATAAAAAAATATATGCCTGTCAACCAGCTCGTTATCTCAAGTGCCCTGATATTCTCCTCATTTAATGAAAGCATATGATGGCCTATTGCCTGCTCGGAATTCACTTTTTAAAGTTTATTCGACTATATAGTGATTGTTAAAATGTCGATAAATTGGTTAATTTAACGAGATTTTTGATTGGTTAGGTGACAATAAAGATTTCTTTCATAGTCATGATAGCCTAATTTTTATTCCTTTATTTCTCCTCTTGTAACGATATTATAAACAACCTTTTCCACTCTCTCTATAGCATGAAGAGCTTTCTGTATCCTTTTACTGTATTTTTCCGGTACTTCCTCCATCAATATGCTTAGATGACCCTTTGCGATGCAGATGGGATTGAAAAAGTAATGAGCGGTCCATCTTTTGAACTCTTTTTCCTTTTCAAGCATCCTCTTTACTTCCTCCTCTGCCTTTTTTCTTTCTGTAATATCCAGATTAACGCTTAAACTGCCAATAAACTTTCCATCCTTATACAATGGAATGGCTGAGACAATAAAGGTTTTTATGCTGCCGTCCCGGGCAACAAAACGTAGTTCATATCTGCTTGCCTTGCCTCTTTTCCTTTTCCTGCTTTCCTCCCTCAATTTCTCTTTGTCCTCTTCACAAACGATTTCAAAAATATTTTTGCCTATTAGCTCTTCTCTTTGATATCCGAGGGATCTGGCAAATGCCTCATTTGTAAAAATTATATTTTCATTTTCATCATCTATGCATATTCCTTCTTGAGCCATCTCTACAAGCATGCGATATTTTTCTTCCTCCTCTCTCAACTTTTCTTCCATTTTTTTCCTTTGGGTTATATCTCTGGCAAAACCATGTATCGCCACAACCTCCCCATCCTTTAAAAGCGGGGCGCTAATCACCTCTATATATACTATGCTGCCATCTTTCCGCTTCAATGCGACTTCATAAGGTGGAGTAGGCTTTTTGGCTTTAACCTTATAATCAATTTTTTCTTTTACAATTTCCAAGGATTCTGGCGTAAACAACTTTGCTATATTCATGCCGGCAAGTTCCTCATCCGTATAGCCAGTTAGTTCCTTTAATTTGGTATTCCACATTTTTAGATTGCCATCTAAATCTATCATGTATATTGCATCTGGAGCGGTGTCGATAAGATGTTTATATTTCTCCTTTGTTTCCTCGAATTTTTTCCTGACCCTTTTGTGCATCCTTCCTATATATAACCAGATTATAGTAATGGCTGTCAATTCTATACCGATCTCAAACCCTTCTGTAATGACTCCTTCAAATAACTCACATAGAATGATAATGACCGCTCCGATGATGAAAATGGCAATTATGGTAAGCTGACATTTTTTCCCTACTGTTCCTCCGTCTTTACTATTCATTTTCCCCTCCCTCACAGAATATGCTGGATATCAATGCTAAACAGCAATATTGTATTATTTAAAATTCCATCGAAATTTTTTGTCTTTCATTACCTTCTTTTTTCCTTCAATTGATTCATAATCGAATTTACTTCCTCAGGAGATATCATTACTAGGCTATTCTCCGTTAAAACCGTTTCTTTGGATGGATTCCATTCATGAATATCCTTGTTTGGATTGTATAATATTTTTACCAGATAGAATCCTTTAAAATGCTCGTATTTATAGACGATTTCACCGATGCATCCTTTATATCTGCCACTTGTTATTCTTACATATTTTTCCTCCCCCATGTTCTTTCTCCTTTGTATGTCCTGCTATCAACATTTTAATGAAAAACAGGCTATATTGTTAACTGTTAACAATTTTGTTGGCGGAGAACAATAAATTAAATAGTTAAGCTTTTTAAACATTAAATCATTTAAGTTTACCGTGGTAAAAATGAAGGAAGGAATGAAGGAAGAACTTAAAATTTTGGAAGAGTTTGAAAAAGACAGTAAATGGCTTGCAGATAATTATGGAAAGGTGAAGGAGAAATATGTTAATAAATTTATTGCCGTAAAAAATAAACAAGTTATTGATAATGACGATGATTTTCACAAATTAATAAAGAGGTTGAGAGACAAGGGAGAGGATTTAAGAAGGGTTGTAATCGAGTTCGTTCCTCCAGAGGACGTCGTTCTTGTGTTATAGTTGTCATGCGTATTCAACTTGCTGTAAAGGAATATAGTCGTGATAGGATTTATAGCATATGCTCATTTGGAATGGGGAGAGATGTTGAAGAAAATGGGTGCAAAAGAAGTTTTTGGAAGGGAAATAGGATTTGGTGGGTTTGCAAAAAAGATAGAGAGCATTTTGAAAAAGAATTTATCCCAGAAAATTTTTCATTAGGGTAATCACTCCCAATATTAACATAACTACCCCTATTATTTTTTCAGCGTAATTTTTTTGGCTTATTCTTACTGTCAAATGAGGGCCTATAAGCGAACCAACTATCGCTGGGATACATACAATAAGAAAAATAGCTGAGAAAGATAATTCTGCAAATATCGCAAAAACTAATAGTCCGACAATGCATACGGGGATTTCAGCAATATCTCCTATTGCTACAGATGGTCTAACATCATGATTGAATATAATTTGCCCTGAGACTACTACTGGCCCAAAACCCCCACCCATAAATCCTTTATTAAATCCTGCAATGCTAGAAATAAGAACAAGACCTTTAGGCGATTTCCTGAGTCTTATACCATATAATGTTAGAAAGCCCAAAATAGCTACAAGCACTCCTATATAGCTCTTTATAATTATCTTGGAAAGATTTAAATTTGAAAAAGCCCCTATGCCAGCAAGAGTGGTAGCCGGAATAGCCACAAGTAATGCAACTTTTATATCTCTTTTTGTAAAATTTTTAACTTTTGTATGGGTAGCACCACCTGTTATGTCTACAACTAATTGGGATAAAAGCACAGCGGGAACTACAATGGTCGGTGAATAGCCAGCTATAATAAGAGAGGGTGTAAGAATTGTGCCATAACACATTCCAAGAGATGTATCTATAACAGCTGCAAAAAATGCTGCTAAGATTATTATTATCTCTGACATCTATGTCACTCTCTTTTAACCTTGGCTATGATTATGCTATTGTCTTTGAAGAGTATCCATCTCAACTTGTCCCCATCTTTTATGTCAAGTTTCTCAACAATATATTTTGGAACGGTTGTGCGTCGTCTGCTCCCTCTTATAGTAACACTGGTTTCAGTTACATATTCCACATCATCCATATTTATTTTCATTTTATCCCTCCTCAAGAACCCATTTTAATGCAGAAATATAAGCCTCCATAAAGCTATATACGGAGAAAGGGCAAGATGGATCATTTTTCATTCTCTCCAAGATTTTCTCTCTCATTTTCAATTCACTCCTTATTTCTTCCTCACTCCTCATTTTTTTCCCTTATTTTCTATTATTTTTTCGTTTAATTTAACAGATAAAACCGCTACAAGACAACTTAACTCTTCAGTTGAAATAAACTCAATATCTTTTAACAATTCTTCGACATTCACGATGCAATTTTTCAGTCTGTTGCACATTTCTTCATATTTATCTTTTTGCACAATTCTAAATATCATGAACTATTTAAATTTGGTGTCAAACCAATACCCTTTGGCGTCAATATATTTTGTTGTCGCCTAATCATCCTTATGAGCTAGAGGGAATAACAAATATATTTGACGCAGACTTAAGCAAAGAAGAGAAACTGGAGCTAGTAGGCGGGCGAAGGCAAGTTGGAGGAGAGCCATTCTTTTATGGATTAGTGTTGTTCTTGTTGTATTTCCATTTCTTTATGCTGTTTTTAATGGTATTGAAGTTGATTCCATTAGTGATTATATTTATTTCAGCGTTGTGACTGCCACAACGCTTGGTTACGGTGATTTTCATCCTATTGGGATTGGAAAAATTTTTGCTTTTATGGAAGCAATATCATTCATGTGGGCTGTTTATATAGCTGTATTATTAATTACGAAATTTTCTACTTTTATCCACCACCCTTATATTCACTAGCGAAATTTACCTCTGCTAATTCACCAGAACCAAAAATAAGAAATTTTAAATTGCAAAAACAATTAGCATGTGAGGAGGCCAATGATGGAAAAAGTGATACTAATTGTTGACGATGAAAAAGAAGTTCATGAATTAATCAAAGAATATTTATCGTCCTTGAAAGTCGAGATTTATTCCGCATATAACGGAGAAGAGGGCGTGAAACTTTATAAAGAATTGCTGGCAAAAGGAAAGAAGCCAGATTTGGTTGTGATGGATTTGAACCTATCGGGAAGCAGGAGATATGAAGATATTGAAAAGCAACTGAAAGGGGAGCAAATGGATGGGGTTAAAACAACACAGAAAATAAAAAGCATTGATCCAAATGCAAATATAATTGGCTTTACGGCATATGCACATTTAGAGTGGGGATATAGACTTAGGCAGGCAGGAGTAAAATATGTTTTTGGGAGGGAAATAGGTTTCGATGGATTTGCAGAAAAGGTCAGCAAAATTCTGATGTAATTTTTATCCTCTTTTCACTCACGAGTTAAATAAATTTCTATGCTGGAAACACTCACTCTTCTACCTCCTTTTGCCTCTAATTCTTCAGTAGCTATTTTTATTTCTTTTATTTTTGAATCTGTTACAAATCTCCTCCTTACAATCTCTGCCACATCTACAGCACGAGAAATAGCCCTTCCTCTTGCTTTTATAGTTACTTGCTTTTTCTCAGATTGCAACTGAGCTGTTACAGCCAATACGTAATTCATTGGTGGCTTATTCCCAACAAATACAACATTTTCTTCTTCTACCATTATATCGCCTATTTTATTATCTCAACATTTATTGCTTTTAGTCCCTTTTCTCCCTTTTTTACATCGAATTTCACTCTTTGCCCTTCTTTCAATGGTTTATGTGATTTAACATCGGATTGATGAACAAAAATATCTTCTTTCATTCCTTCTGCTTTTATAAATCCATAAGAAGTTAACCATCTTTTGACTATGCCTTCCACTTTCTTACCCCAAAATAAAAATGTAACGATGCTTATAAATTCTTTGATGAAAAGTTCTGGTAAGTAAAGGGTTGTTAAAAAGCGGTAAATTTGGGTTGGTACCAGAATCTGATAACTAAATCATTCCATGGAAAACGCATTCCCACTTTCCAGAACGGGTATTCCATACTAGAGGAGAATTACAAATCGGGCACTTATTTCTGCCTACCAGCATACCTATACTTTCCATGAAGTTTCATCGAACATAATTATAAACAGTTTTCTAATAATCAATACTTTGTATAGCAGAATACTAAACGAGTAATCGAAACCGAACTTTTAAAATATTAGTTATAATTTCAGTTTGATAGGAGGATAAAATGAATATAAATGCCGTTACACCGGCATATATCTTAGATGATATTGCACCGCATATTTATGAAATGTCTGTAGCCCTTTACAGACCTATCACCTACGGACGAGTAACGTTAAGAAAAGCCAGAAAAAGGAGAGAAATTTCTATCATACAAAGAATTTTACAGATTGACCCAAAAACACAAGTTAAAATTCTAAATATTATGAGTAAGACAGCAGAAAAGGTACCCAGAAGATGGTCGGAATTTCCTGAATGGCTTAAAGAGTTAGACGAAAATGTAAGGAGGATAGGAAAAGAGGGGGAATATCTGGTAAACCTTGAAAAACTTTTCCAAAAATTGGATAAAAAACACCGGGAAGAAATTATAAAGCAATCAGCGTCTCTCGCAATCCGAAAAATAGATTATATTAGGGAATCTATCAGTCAAGCAGCTTGGGAAGCAGAAAAAGAAAACATTCGAGAATTTATTATTGTGGATCAGGTATTCATAAATGTTAGGGACGCCCTTATTGTTGTTAAACGATCAAGGCTGGAGGAAATAGAGGAAAAAGGATACCTTGCGGGGGCTCTTTGGCTACTAATAAGATTATGGTGTTATAAAAGAAAAAAACTGCCAATCAATGAGCTTGAAAAAGACCTCGCCGATATAACAATATCCCCTTCCAGAGAATACATAAGAGAAGATGAGTATCCAGTTATTTTGGAGATTTTATAGGTATCATGTTTTACTCAATGGATACCAATATTGTTATAGGTATAATAAATCAAGCTGACCGTTTACATA
>JAPDJQ010000131.1 GCA_029259015.1 Thermoplasmatota archaeon
AAAGCTATTTCTCTTATCTTTCATAAATTTTCTTTCCCTCGTATTCTATTTTTATTATTCTGTGATATGGGATATAGCCTCTTTCAGTTTCAATGAAAAGCTTTCCCAGACTTTTTATGTCATTTCCTGTGATAAAAGCAGCATCATTTGTCTCACCTCTGCTAACATAATATATCCTGACTCTGCTGAAGTCATATTTTTCATCCCACTTAAGCTTGTTGAGTAAATCTGCTATTTTCATTTTATTCAAAATCAACCACCATTTTTATATATGATTGTTTATTTTCATCTCATGATTCGACCGCCTGTGATAAAAACATATTGCCCATACTGCCAGCATCATACAGAGCATGCAGTAGAAAGGGTAAAGAAAAAGAAAGCATCAGAGCTAAAATGGGGGCAGCGCCGATTTAGGCGCGTTACAGCTGGCTACGGCGGCTATCCACGATCAAAGCCAGAGGGAAGAGAAAAACCTACAAAAAGAGTTTTCCTCCGTTATAGGTGTAAGGAATGTGGAAAGGCTCACCAGAAGAAGGGTGTAAGAGCTAAAAGATTCGAATTCAAGAGGTGATGAGATGGCATCACCATTCTATAGAGTAAAGTGTAAGGATTGCAATAATGAGCAGATTATTTTTAGCAAGGCAAGCATGCAGGTGAGATGTCATATATGTGGCACTTTGCTGGCTGAACCCACAGGCGGGAAGGCAAAAATAAAGGCGGAAATATTAGAGGAATTGAGACATGCTTAGAGATTTACCAGAAAAAGGGGAGCTTGTTGTATGCACTGTAACTAAAGCAAAGGGGTTTGGAGCTTTTGTGGAGCTTGAAGAATATCCAGGTAAGAGAGGCTTCATTCACATAAAAGAAGTTGCTCCTGGATGGGTTAAGAATATCAGAGATCATGTTAGAGAGGGGCAGCGCATAGTCTGCAAGGTGATGGATATTGATCCATCCAAAGGTTATGTTGATTTATCTTTAAAGAGAGTTAATGAGCATCAGAGAAGAGAAAAGATACAGCAGTGGAAAAATGAGCAGAAGGCAAAGAAGTTGCTGGAAATGGTTGGAAAAAGAGTGGGACTCACTCTGGAAGAATGTTTCGAAAAATTTGGTTACGAATTAATTAAAAAATTCGGAAGCTTATATACTGCTTTTGAAGAGGCAGCCAGAAAAGAAAAAGTTCTGGAGGAAGAAGGCTTTAGCGGTGAATGGATCGATGTTTTTGTGGAAATAGCAAAGGAAAATATTACAGTTCCATATGTTGAAATAAAAGGATATGTTGAGATGACTTGTCCTTTGTCTGATGGAATAAAGCATATCAAAAAAGCACTGGAAATGATAGAAGGCGAGAAGGACGAAATTAGAATAGAAGTCAGATACATATCAGCGCCTTTATACAGAATAGAAGTAAAAGCTCCCGATTATAAGTCAGCAGAAAAAGAATTGAAGGCTAGGGTGGAAAAAAGTATAGAGTATATTAAAAAGTACGGCGGCTCAGCAAAATTCATGAGAGAATTAAAATGAAATACTGTTATAAATGCAAGAGATATACTCTAAAGGATATCTGCCCCGTTTGTGGAGAGAGAGCATATAAAAAGGAACCACCTCGCTTCTCTCCACAGGATAAATATGGAAAATATAGGAGAATGTTAAAAAAGGAGGAAAGAAAATGGAAAAAATAAGAATTAAGGAGGCAACCGTTGTTTATTTCAAAAAGCCGAAGTTGAAAGAGCCTGTGTTGATAGAAGGGTTGCCAGGTGTTGGTAATGTCGGCAAGCTGGCGGCAGAGCATTTGATAGATGAGATTAAAGCAAAAAAATTTGCGGAAATATATTCTACAGATTTTCCCCCACAGGTGTTGGTAAATGCAGACGGTACAATAAGGCTTGTTAAGAATGAGTTATATTACAAAAAGTCAAGGAAAGGAAAGGATTTAATCATACTTACAGGTGATTTCCAGGGAATGAGTCCCAAAGGGCAATATATTCTTGCAGAAGCTGTTTTAGACATAGCAGAAGAATTTGGAGCAAGCATGATATATACGCTGGGAGGCTATGGAATAGGCATGGAAGTTGAGAAACCACGTGTCATTGGAGCTGCAACTCATCTGGAGATAGTTGAAGAGTTAAAGAAATACGGCGTGATTTTCAAGGGAGAAGAAGGGGGAGGAATTATTGGAGCATCCGGCTTATTGCTTGGCCTTGGCATGCTACGTGGCTTGAAAGGAGCATGTTTAATGGGTGAAACATCTGGCTATATAGTTGATCCAAATTCAGCAAGGGAAGTGATAAAGGTATTGACAAAGATGCTAGGCATAAAGATAAGTTTTGCCAGACTGGACGAGAAGGCAGAAGAAGTTAAAAAAATTACAGACAGAATAAGAAATCTTGAGAAAACCCTGGCGGAAAAAGAACGCAAAGAAGATTTGAGATATATAGGATAATGGAGGAAATTGGAGAAATTAAGGAAAGCACTACTTCATCATTTGTTTTCAGGACTGATAAGGATGTCAGAAAGCATGATTATGTGAGAGTAGATGATATTTTAGCTCAAATATGGGAAGTAAAGCAAATGAGCAACGGAACTTTTGCATACGCAAATGTTATAGGCTCCTTAAGCCGGAGATATATGCCGAGAAGCCCCTTCAAAATAGGGAGTAAGGTTTACAGGGCAGATGAAAAGTTTGCGAAAAAAATTCTGGGAATAGGCGAGGATGGCATATATGTTGGTGTCATTAAAGATTCAAGTGTAAGAGTCTATCTTTCTCCTGACATCCTAATACAAAAGCATTTATGCATTCTTGCAAAAAGTGGAAGCGGCAAAAGTTATACAATGGGTGTTATAGCAGAGGAATTTATAAAAAGAGATATTCCTATAGTCATTATAGATCCACACGGAGAATATGTTTCTTTGAGGAGGCCGAATTTGGATAAAAATGATATGGCGGCAATGAGAAGATTTGGAATAAGGCCAAAAGGTTATACAAAAAAGGTTTACGAATTTGCCCCGGTATGCAGTAAAAATAGGGAGGCAATACCTCTTTATCTTGATGAAACAAATCTTTCATTCCAAGATTTGCTGAATCTGCTGCCAAATGCCACATCACAGCAAAAAGGTGTTTTATATGAAGCATATAAGAAGGCGACAGAGAAGAAAATTTATTTGCTCAAGGACATTCTTGAAGGAATAAGAGATGCAAAAAGCAACGCAAAATGGAATTTGATTCCTCAGATAGAACAAATCATCTCAATGAATTTGTTTTCCGTGAATTATACGCCATTAGGTGAAATCGTTAAAAAGGGAAGATGTTCCATAATAAATTTGAGGGGAGTACCGCCATATATTCAGGAAATTTTAGTTGCCATATTATTAACAAAAATTTTTGAGGAAAGAAAAAATGGTGCAATTCCTCCTGTTTTGATAGTTATAGAGGAGGCCCACAGATATGCACCAGAAAGAGGACAGGGAAAAAGTTTTGCTGGAGATATAATAAGGACGATCGCCTCAGAAGGAAGAAAATTTGGAATGGGGCTTGCCATATTAAGCCAGAGAGCAGCGCGTGTCGATAAAAATGTTCTTTCTCAATGCAACACTCATATTATACTAAAGACTACAAATCCAAATGATTTGAAAGCGATAGTAGCAAGCGTCGAGGGCTTGGATGCAAAGGCAGCTGAGGAAATTCAAATGTTGCCTGTGGGCATAGCAATTGTGGCTGGCTTACCACTGGCGGCGCCGATTTTTGTCGAAATAAGGCCAAGAGAGACATTACATGGTGGAAAGCTTGTCTAGCAGAAAAAAATATGAGTGGTACCGGCATCATGCATGGGCTGGCTTAGGCTTGCTTTCAGTATTTCTCGCAATAAGATATTTTGTTTTTATTCCTGATGTAATTTCACTGCCTGTTATTTTTATTCTTGTTGCATATATTTTAATTGCTTTACTGCAAACTTATAGATATAGTCATGCTCTTATTGCTGAAAAAGAGTTGCCCGCCGATTTGGAGAAAGAAAAATTGAAATTTATTGCTGAAAAAGAAAAGTTAAAGTTAGAAAAAAAGAAAATCAAGGCTGAATTAAAGGCAAGAAAAAAGGCCAACAAGAAATGACAGCCATTTTTATAGAAAGATTTATATACTCTTATTTATTTTGATAGCAATATGCTATCAAAATCATTAGGTGTGGTATTAGTTGCAGAAGATGATCAGTTCATTCAGGATTTAATTAGAAGACACCTTTCTTCTATTGGCATAGAGGTATTTTTTGCATCTGATGGCATTGAAGCCGTTAAAAAATATAGTGTTTTAATGGAAAGTGGAAAAAGGCCAGACATTGTGATAATGGATATAGGTTTGCCATTTAAAGATGGTATAGAAGCAACAAAGGAAATTTTGCAGATTGATGAAGATGCAATTATATTCGGCTTTACAGCGTTTTACGGAACAGAAAAAGCGAAAAAGCTGCTGGATGCAGGAGCAAAATTGATTATTCCACGCTCCATAGGTTTTGAAAAATTTAAGGAAATAATTGAAGAATATCTTGTAGGAAGGATGGTGGTAAGATGAAGTGGTTAATGAAATGGGGGAGAATGCTATTTGCTGAAAACGTATATATTATTCTGCCAAATCCCTTTTTATTTCTTCGAATAGCTCATCCACATTATTGAAATTTTTAATACCCACTTCCCAGCTCATTAAGCCATACACTGGCTTTCCAAATTCAAGAGCAAATGCAATTTCTGATAGCGTGCCGTAATGGCCATCGATAGCAATTATAATGTCTCCATTCAAAACAACTAGAACATTTCTTGCATAGCCTATGCCAGTTACTATTGCATAATCCAGATATTTATTTCCTTCCTGCCTTGAATCACTTGGAAGAATGCCTATTGTTGTGCCACCTTTTTCTTTTGCTCCTCTGGAGGCTGCTTCCATGACGCCGCCTCTTCCTCCTGTTATTAAAACTGCTCCCATTTCTGCTATTTTTCTTCCAACTTCTCTTGCCATTTCATAAATTTCTTTGCTGCAATGTTCTCCGCCAATAACACTTACGTACATATCCTGCTATCCAGGCAAAATTAAAAACATTCCGATTTATCTCAGCACTTCGAACTTTTTAAGCACTTCTCTTGGATTTCTTCCGAAAATCAGAATCATTGGTTCTTTGCCCACATCGCCTTCGTGATATATAATGTCCGGAACTTTGCCAATTCTTTTTATCGCTGTTTCAATTCCCCATGGCACTGTAGCTCCTTCTTTTGCCTTTATTTCTGGCGGCTCTTCCTGACGGTTATAAAATGAAACGATGAATTTCCTCTTTGCCTTGTTCACTAATTTTCTATCAAATCTTATGTTCATAACAGCTCTTATAGCATTATCATATTCCATTGCTTTCAGAACAGCTTTTGCTAGATGACGAGAAGCTCCAAATGTTATCTCTCCAGCTCTTGCTTTTTTTCCTGCTTTAACTATTCTTCCTTCTATTGCTGCCACATCTTCTGTGCTTCTGGCATATGGATAAGGCAAAGCATAGGCAAAATTCATGCCAACTTCCGGAATGAAATCAACAATGTCCATGTTGATGAGCAAATCTACCGCATCCTTCAATTCCTCATATACTCTCCATTTTTCCGCTGCAATAGCAAGCCATGCATTGGGGTTGACAGGGCAGTGCCCATGCCCAATTTTTACGCCATATTGAATGGCTGTTGTAATAAACTTTTTTGATATTTTAACTGCTTCTTTAAGCTCGTAACCTTTTGCCAGATTGGCAGTGATAGCAGCAGAAAAACTGCATCCAGTACCATGTGTACAGCCTTTTATTCTTTTGCCTTTATATTCAAAAAATTTTCTTTTGTAATATAACAAATCAGTTGCGCTCCTGCCAATATGTCCACCTTTTATTATCACCGCCTCAGCCCCTAGCCTTTTTATTTCTTTTGCAGCCTTTCTTGCGTCTTCTTTGCTTTTTATTTTGACGCCACTGAGCCTTTCTGCCTCATGCCTGTTTGGAGTGATAACATAAGCGAGAGGAACGATATATTTAACAAAAGCGTCTATGGCATCTTCCTTAAGCAAATAAGCGCCGCTTTTTGCAATCATCACTGGATCAACGACGAGAGGAAAATCATATTTGGTAATGGCTGAAGCAACAGCCTTTATTATTTTTTCATTGCTTAACATTCCAGTTTTTGCAGCATCCACGCCTATATCCTTTGCCACACATTCAATCTGCTTTTTTACCATCGTGGCCGGCAAATCATGAATGGCATCCACACTCATTGTATTCTGGGCTGTAACAGAAGTTATAGCAACCATCCCATGCACGCCAAAAGCAGCGAATGTTTTCAAATCAGCTTCTATACCAGCTCCTCCTCCGCTATCACTTCCAGCTATGGTTAATGCCTTAAACATTTTCATCACCTAAATATTTTTCAACAATTTCAATTGCACAAAATCTCCCGCACATTGAGCACGCTTTAATTTCTTCAACTGGTAATCTCTTCCGCCTATACTCTTTTGCTTTTTCTGCATCGATACATAAGCTAAACATCTTTTCCCAGTCAAGCTTTCGTCTTGCCTCGGAAAATTCTCTATCAATCTCCAAATCTATGCCTCTCGCTAAATCTGCAGCATGAGCAGCAATGCGAGTTGCTATTACCCCTTGCCTCACATCTTCAACGCTTGGCAGGCAAAGATGTTCTGCTGGAGTAACATAGCATAGGAAATCAGCTCCATAGTAGCCGGCGATTGCTCCTCCTATTCCGCCGACAAAATGGTCATAACCAGGAGCTATATCTGTAACCAATGGGCCAAGAACAAAATAAGGAGCTTCTTTTGTTACAGTTTTCATTATTCTTATGTTTGCCTCAATATGGTTTAGGGGCATGTGGCCAGGGCCTTCAACCATGCTTTGTACGCCAGCCTCTCTTGCTTTTTCAACGAGTTCACCTATTATTAACAGTTCCTGTAGCTTAGCCCTATCATTTGAATCATGAATGGCTCCAGAACGCATGCCGTCCCCCAAGCTTAAAGTTAAGTCATATTCCTTTGCTATCTCCAGCAAATAATCAAAATTTTTGTATAGCGGATTTTCCTCACCATTATGAATAATCCATGCCATGTGAATTGAGCCGCCACGTGAGACCATCGGAATGAGACGATGCTGTTTTTTAAGGCGGGCAACACTTTCCTTTGTAATGCCTACATGAGCAACGGTAAAATCCACGCCCTGCTTAGCATGTTTTTCAAAAGCATTGAACATATCATCTTCGCTCATATCAACAATTGCTCCATGCTTTTTTATTGCTTCCGCAGCAGCCTGATATATTGGCACAGTTCCAAAAGGCACATTCACAACTTCAAGCAATCTTTTCCTTATTTTATCCAAGTTGCCACCAGTGGATAAATCCATTACAGCATGAGCCCCAGCTTCTATAGCAACCTTTGCTTTTTCCACTTCTTCATCAATATTTATATATTCTCTTGAAGTGCCAATATTTGCATTAACTTTTACACGCAGTCCTTTTCCTATTCCTAAAGGCTTTGGTGAATGAATCGGATTGCAAGGAATAACAATTTTCCCAGCAGCTACCCTTCTTCTTACAATTTCTGCGTCTATTCCCTCTGCTTTTGCAACTTCCTTTATTTCTCTGCCAATTATACCTTTCTTTGCCTCTTCCATTAAAGTCATCGTTGGTAAATTTGCCCTTATATGAATAATTTTCGCTGAAATTTGGATGATGTGTAGTCCTGAAAAAATTTCCACCTTCCAATTCATCACACTCTATGAAATTAACGCAGAAAAAGATTCGATGGATAATAAAAAGATATGACGAGGGAATGTCCATATCTGAGATTGCTTTCCTTACAAATGTAACAGGGAGAAGGATTAGACAAATAATCCAATCATATAAAGAAAAAGGTAGAATACCAATGATAAAGAAACCTGGTAGAAAAAGGAGGAAACTTACACCAGATGAAAAGGAAGCAATTATGAAGGCATATAAAAAATACAAATTCGGTGCAAGGTTATTAGAGAGGGTGCTAGATGAAAGATATGGGATTCATATTGAAAATTGTCCCCAGAAAGCCTTATTCATATTATGGAGGAGAGAATAATATGAATGGGAAAAATAAATATAGCGGAAAAAATTTCAGGACTCTACACTGAAATTTGGATGATAAAACGAAGGCAGCAAGCTATCTTTTCAGATTCATTATTGAATACAGAGCAAACACAAGTATGAAAGTTGGGATGGATGAGCCAACAAGGTATCCAAATGAGGAAAAGAAAGGAACTGTGTATCCGATGAGCCCTTCAAAAGCCAGCAGAATATAAAACACAAAGCCAATAATCCATGCTACAATGGCTTTATAGTTATATCCGTTTTTGTACCAGTATTTACCCCCTTCCTTCAGCAATTCATCTG
>JAPDJQ010000076.1 GCA_029259015.1 Thermoplasmatota archaeon
GTTTCCTCGCCTCATATTGTAAAGACTGGAAACGAGTTTACTGTATATGTTGCAATCAATAATGTACAAAATTTCTATGCTGCTGATTTAAGCCTTCATTATAATTCATCAGCTCTTCAAATTCAGGATATTTATAATGGAAGCATAGACAATGTTAGTATCCTAATAAATTACTCCCTCCAAAATGGGGTTTGTAGAATTGTGGCAATAGCAGAGAATGAAAGCGTGAATGGCAGTGGATATATAGCTGCTTTGCGTTTTCTCAGCCTTAAGGAAGGAATATTTAATATAACAGTAAAGGGCAATCTAAGCAGTTATGATGCTACTGAAATACAGGCAATATGGAGAAATGCAACCATAGTGACTACATCATCGGAACTAAAAGTGAATGTGGAAAAAGCTGATGAAAAATTCATTGCATCTATTAATTTAACAAATACTACAAATTTTTACAGCATCAACTTTACACTGCTTTATGATGATACTTTTCTAAGCCCTCTACAAATTGAGAATGATAGTCTAATTCTCTCATATTCAATTGAAGGAAATAAAATAAAATTTGCTGGTTATATGCCTCTTCCTCAGAATATAACTGAAGAGAATCTTGTAAAAATAGTTTTTCAGCCCATGAAAAATGGGTTTACATCTTTAAATCTGGCAAATATTACTGCAAGCGATTCCAGCGCCAATGAAATATACGTTATACCTGTAAACAGCAGTTTTCTCATTGCAGGCAATATTCCACCTATTGCCAATTTCTCCTGGCAGCCGTCCCAGCCAACCGAATTCGATACAATAACTTTCAATGCAAGCCTGAGCTATGACCCAGATGGGTACATCATTAACTATACATGGGATTTTGGAGACGGAACAAAAGCTTATGGAGAAGTAGCAAGGCACAAATACGATTCAGATGGCATATACATTGTGAACTTAACTGTTATAGACAATGACGGGGCGATAGCATGGAAAAAAAAGGAAATAGAAATAATTAACATTCCTCCTGTAGCAAGTTTCAACTACACTCCTCTAAATCCAACTACAGCGGATGTAATAACATTTGATGCTTCAGCAAGTTATGACTCAGATGGAAACATAATAAACTATACTTGGCATTTTGGAGACGGTATTATAGCATATGGAAAAATTGTTCAACATAAATACAGCTATGAAGGAATCTATATTGTTAATTTAACTGTAAAAGATGATGATGGAGCAATATCATGGAAGGAGATGGAAATAGTGGTGTCTTTGCCCAACCATCCTCCAGATAAACCTACTCTTCAATCTCCATCAAATGGAAGCACTGGTGTTTCAATAAATCCGACATTGAGTGTATTGGTAACAGATCCGGATGGAGACACAATGGATGTAACATTTTATGATGCATCAGATAATAGCGTAATAGGAACTGTTGAGAACGTTTTATCAGGCAGTACAGCAAGTATTGTATGGCCAAACTTACAATATGAAACAGGCTATTCATGGTATGTTATTGCCAATGATGGCAATGCCACAACAACATCTCCAGTATGGCATTTTACAACAAAGGCAAATTCTCCTCCTTCAAAGCCTAGCTTAAGCGGGCCAGCAAGTGGTTATACTGGCACAATATATACTTTTTCAGCAGAAGCAGATGATGATGAAAACATTTACTATAAATTTGATTGGGGGGATGGAAGCTATGATTGGATTGGTCCAGTTTCTCCTGGTAAAACGGCTTATGCAACTCATTCGTGGGGTGCTCCTGGTGTATATTACATCAAAGTCATGGCAAAAGATATTTATGGAGCTACAAGTGAAAGCAATGTTCATCAAATTACCATAACGCAATATGTTCCTCCAAATCAGCCACCTTTGTGTTCTCTGATGGCTTCTCCTTTAAATGGTACAGCTCCTCTCAGCATTACATTTTTTATGAATGCTTCAGATGCAGATGGAAGCATTATATCATGGAGTCTTGATGTGGATAATGATGGAATTGCTGAATATTCTGGCATTGGAAATCCTCCTACCACACAGCAGCATGTTTATGATAAAGAAGGCAATTATACTGCAAAGCTCACTGTTATAGATAATGAAGGAGCGGAAGCATATGATACTGTAGCCATTACTGTTCTCTCGCCGGTAAATCATCCACCTGTTGTTGAAATTATTAAACCATTGAATGGAAGTGTTGTGTCACTAAATCCCGAACTGATTGTTTCAGTTTCGGATGAGGATGGAGATACAGTCACTGTAGCATTCTATGATGAATATGGCAAAATAATTGGAATTGCCGAGAATATCTCTTCAGGCAACTTAGCAGAGATAACATGGAAAAATTTGCAATATGAAATGAGCTATGGATGGTATGTTGTTGCAAGTGATGGAAAAGAAAGTGTAGAATCAAAAACATATTATTTCTCAACTGTTTCTCCCCCTCAGAAAAAGGATAATAAGTATTACCTGTATATTCTTCCACTTGTTGCCCTTCTAGCTGGATCAGTAACTTATCTCTATTTGGTTAAAAGAAAGGGAAGATTGGTGGTGGAGGCACAAGAAGAAAATCGTTGTTTAATATGTCTGGGCAAGTTTAAAGATGAAACAAAAAGTGTGAAATGTGATTGCGGTGCAATGTTTCATAAAAGCTGTGCATCTCGCGTTAAAGAATGCCCTGAATGTGGAAAGAAATTGTGAAAGCATGGCATGCCTGACAAAGACATTTCAATAGCTTTATATCCATTTTTTAATTTTGCATTGTGAACGATTATTTTAATTCAATAGAAACCAAGGCCAAAGAATGCTATGAGATTGCAACAAAAGCGAGAAAAAAAGGATTTGATCCAAAAACAGAAGTGGAAATATCTTTTGCCAAAGATTTGGCAGATAGAGTAGAAGAGCTTGTGGGGCCCAAGGGAATAGCAATGAGAATAAGAAAATATCTGAAGGAAAAGGGAAGGGAAGAAACAGCCCTGCAAATTGCCACAGAAATTGCAGAAAGCATGGAGGGAGATTTTGCGAGTATAGTTGAGCAGGCTGTTAGGACTGGCTTAGCTATTCTCACAGAAGGGGTTCTGGTGGCCCCTATAGAAGGAATATCCAAAGTAGAAATAGGAAAAAATGATGATGGGAGTAGATATGTAGATTTATATTTTGCTGGACCAATTCGTTCAGCAGGCGGAACAGGAGAGGCAATGAGCGTTTTGATTGCAGATATAGTGAGGAGGAAACTCGGCATAGATAGATACAAGCCAACTGAGGATGAAATTGAGAGGTATAAAGAAGAGATACCGCTATATGATAGAACAACCCATCTGCAATATCTGCCATCACCTGAAGAAATTGAGATTATAATAAGGAATTGTCCCATCTGCATAAATGGTGAGGCAACTGAAGATAAGGAAGTGATGGGTAAAAGAGATTTGCCAAGAGTAAAAACAAATAAGATTAGAGGAGGAGCATGTCTTGTTATTGCAGAAGGACTGTGCTTAAAGGCTCCAAAATTGCTAAAGCACGTAACAAATCTAAATCTGGAAGGATGGGACTTCTTAAAGAAATTTGTTTATGAAGAGGAGGAAGAGGAGGAAAGGGTAATAAACCCATCTGATAAATATGTAAAAGATTTGATAGCTGGCAGACCTGTTCTGTGTCATCCTTCCCGTAAAGGAGGATTTAGGCTCAGGTACGGAAGGGGAAGAACTTGTGGCCTGGCTGCTTTGGCCATAAATCCGGCTACAATGTATTTACTGGATGAATTTATTGCCATAGGAACGCAAATTAAAACAGAAAGACCAGGAAAAGGAACTATTGCCACTCCATGCGACTCTATAGAAGGGCCCATGGTTTTGCTTGAAAATGGTGATTTTGTGCAGATTAATGATGTCGAGGAGGCAAAGAAATTGAAGAGTAAGGTAAAAGAAATTATTGATCTGGGAGAAATTCTTGTGCCATTCGGAGAATTTGCAGAAAACAATGCCATCCTTCCTCCAGCAAGTTACTGTTATGAATGGTGGATTCAGGAACTGGAAGAAAAGGCAAATCTGGAGGAAGTGAAAGAAAAATATGGAATAGAAAATTTTGAGGAAATAGATGCCAAAACAGCTTTTGATATTTCCAGAGAATATGATGTACCCCTTCATCCCTCTCACAATTTATTCTGGCATGATATTGACAATGAAGAATTAGCTTATCTGAAAGATGCAATAAGAAATGGAAGATATGATGGCAGATTATATTTAAAAAAGGATGGAAAACTCAAGGAAATTTTGATGAAGCTGGGAGTGTTGCATAGGGAAAGGGAGGAGTATGTTATAGAAAAATATGCATATACCTTGCTCAAATGCTGTGGATTTGAAATTAAAGACGAAAAAATTGTGGAGGAGAGGCATAGCGAGAAACAGCCCATAGAAGCTGTTCAGGAGATGGCCGGAATAAAAATAATGCCCCGTGCACCACACCGCATAGGGGCAAGAATGGGACGACCAGAGAAGGCGGCAGAAAGAAAAATGAGGGCGTCTCCACATATTCTCTTTCCAGTTGGGATGGCAGGAGGGAGAGAAAGGCTGTTAACGGCAGCAAAAACCGTAACAGTAGAGATGGGGGAAAGGAAATGCGAAAAGTGTGGAAAAACAACATATAGGGCGAAATGTGAATGTGGTGGGCATACATATTTTACTGGTAGATTAAAAAAGTTTAGTATTAACGTCGAAAATGAGGTGAGAAAGGCGGAAATTCGTCTAAATGTCCCATTACCAGAAAAAGTAAAGGGAGTAATTGGCTTATCATCTCATAGCAAAACACCAGAATGTTTAGAGAAAGGCTTGCTGAGAGCGATGCATAAGATATATGTTTTCAAGGACGGCACAACACGTTTTGATATGACAAATATGCCCCTGACACATTTCAAACCATATGAAATAGGAACAAGTGTGGAGAAGCTTCGGGAACTCGGTTATGAGTATGATTACAAAGGGAATAAACTGGAGAGAGAGGATCAAATATGCGAATTAAAACCCCAGGATTTGATTCCATCTAAAAAATGTGGGGAATATCTTGTGAGAGTCGCGAAATTCGTTGACGATTTACTTGTTAAACTATATGGAATGGAACCATACTATAAAGTGGAAAAAATGGAGGATTTAGTGGGACATTTAGTTGTTGGCTTATCTCCACATACTTCAGCAGGAGTCATAGGAAGGATAATCGGTTTTATCGATGCCAATGTCTGCTGCGCTCACCCATTTTTCCATGCTGCAAAACGCAGAAATTGCGATGGAGACGAAGATGCGCTTATGCTTCTGCTGGATGTTCTTATCAATTTTTCCAGAGAATATATTCCTGAAAAGAGAGGGGGAAAAATGGACTTGCCTCTTGTCATTGCAACTCGTATTTCTCCAGCAGAAATAGATAAGGAAGCATTGAATATTGATTTACTTAACAGATATCCTCTGGAATTCTACAGAAAAACTTTAGAATGTCCTCATCCAAAAGAGCTGGAAAAAATGATGGATCTGGTTGCTCAGCGCCTTGGAACAGAAAGGGAATTTTCTGGATTTGGCTTCACACATGATACCTCTCATATTGCTAGTGGGCCAAAAACATCTGCTTATAAACTGCTTGATAAAATGGAGGATAAGTTAAATGCACAGCTTGCTCTAGCAATAAAAATAAGGGCTGTGGACGAAAGAGATGTAGCAAGTAAAGTTATCAAGACCCATTTTCTACCAGACTTGATGGGCAATCTAAGGGCTTTTACAAAGCAGCAATTCAGGTGTATAAAATGTAATACAAAATATAGGAGAGTTCCGCTAAAAGGAAAATGTCCAAATTGTGGAGAAAATTTGGTTTTAACTGTTCATGAAAAATCTGTGAAAAAATATCTCATTCCGGCAAAGAAACTTGTGGAGAAATTCAATGTAGCAAATTATACAAAACAGCGCATTGTATTATTTGAAAAGTTCGTTGATTCATTGTTCAAAAATGATAAAGTGAAGCACTCTCGTCTTGATGATTTCTTTTAAAATTAAAAATGGGAAAGGAATCTCCCAAAATTGCAAATACGGATTTGTGTAGACCTATATTCCTTTTTCTGCTATATCGCCAACAATAGGCAACTTAAACATCTCGCCCTGATATGCCTTTATCATAAGAACTATCCAGAGTATAAACATGACAAGCCATATAAGCCAAGAAATCCACCAGAAAAATATCCACGCATGCCACCAAAGCAATCCCCACCATCCACCAAATATAAGGCTTAAAATCCATAATGGAAAGAAAGTCAGTATGGATTGCCTTGCATGGAATTTAACGAACTTGTTGTCTTTTTCCAGTAAATAAAAGACTATGCCTGTTACCCATCCAAGCAAATAGCACAGTGCCCCTTCAATATTCTCTTCCAACCCTAAAGATGTTTTCGCCATGAAAGAGATGGGTGAAAGTATATATTATTTTATCGAAATTTTTCAAACTATCTTCAGTTTGCCTAGCTGTGGCTCATATATTAACCCTTTTTCCATTAAGGAAACAATTACTTCTTCCACCACGCTTTTTTCTATTCCTTCCTTTATCGCTTCCTCAATAACAGCCTCCCAGGCTGCGCCGTCTTCGCTCTGCAGAGATTCTATAATTTTGAGGATTTTTTCTTCTTCCTGTTCATAATTCTTCTTTATTTCTTTTCTGGAGGAAGTTATGAAAGATAGGGCTTCTCTAAGCATGATTTCATAGTGCTGCAAATCAACATCTTTGTAAACTTTTATTGCCTCTGCTACACCTTCTGCAATTACTGGAGGATAACCCAGTCCGCGTAGCTGTTTGGCTGTTGGATTGCTCATGTTCATTGCATCTCTCATTGCATTTATTCTAATGAGCATGTTTCTACTGGCTTCGATAATCCAGTAGTTTCTTTCTTCTATACCGATTTCCTTTGCCATTTCTGCTCTTGCAGAAAGGTAAAGAACTCCTTCTTCAGGTTCATAAATTCTTGTTTTTCCAACAACAGCAATATAGCTTGGTATTTCCATATCTGCCAGTATGCTTGCAACCTCTGGCTTAAAAGCTTCAGCATATACAACATGAATACCTGTCGGATCGGAAATGCGGGCTCTTCTTCTTATTCCTTCTGCTCCTATTTCCTCTACATCTGTGAGTACCCCCACTATAAAAAGTCGATTTACTTTAGCTCCTAAAGGAGTTATAACGTATTTTGGTGCTTTTTCTTCTTTTGATTGAATGACATGGGTTGCATCGTTATATTCCGCTGCAAATATTCTCCAGGCTGGTTCCCTCATTTTTTATCCCTCCAGCTGTGTTAACAGCTCCTCCGCCTCTTTCTTTTCATCTATTTTAACAATCTCTGCATCTTTTGCAAATATTGTGACTATGAAATCACTGGGCATCGAATCCCCTTTTACCTTTATAGGCTTTGCAACGAGTTTGTCAAAAATTTCCTCATACACTATACTGTAATCCATTGCCTCCTTTGCTATGTCTAAATATTCTTCCATGTTTTTGCCGAGTAACTTTTCAGAAATTTGCCTGTTAAAAATAACATCTACAGCCCCAGTTCCATCATCGAGTAAGGCACGTATCCTCAAGTCTGGCGTTCCTTCCACCTCTCCATCCTCTTCACATACTCCATTTCTTATTC
The DNA here is from genome assembly GCA_029259015.1 of Thermoplasmatota archaeon. GTDB lineage: Archaea > Thermoplasmatota > E2 > UBA202 > JdFR-43 > JdFR-43. The sequence goes on from JAPDJQ010000076.1 coordinate 7,631, forward strand.
TTCTGTTGCACTTCGGACATCTGAATATTATACCTGAGTCCTTCCTTACATCTAGAACTATGCCCTGCATGTACAAATCTATTCCTCCTCCTGCTTCGACAATTTTGTATAATGGTACAATGGTTTCCTGAATAACAATTTCTTCATCAATTTTTTCCACTTCCGAGTTTTCATCAAAAATTAGCTGAGGAGCGCCCCTCCATTTCCTCACATATCCTCCCTTTATCCTTATAGTATCTCCTTCCTTTAAGCCAAAGTCATACCAGGCAGTGAAACGAACTTTTCCTGTTTCATCAGCCATTATGCCGGAGAAAACTTTTCTTTCCTCTCCTCCTATATTAACTATTCTTTCTTCAATGTA
>JAPDJQ010000044.1 GCA_029259015.1 Thermoplasmatota archaeon
CCATTTCTCATCTACTCCATGGAGTGTTGAATCTGATACCCATGTCCACCGAACAGCTTCTCTGTATGCTTCCTTTACATTTTTCATTCTATTAGCAAGCTTCCTTACTTCTGAATCATTTGGAGTAACATATTTTTGCCACGGAGAAAGTTGTTCAAAATCCTCTTTTTTCAATAGAAGTGCTCCTTGCTTTAACAAGCGGGGTTGAAATTTCTTTACTCTAATTATTTCTTTCTCTTCTTGCTTTTCTTTCCATATAACATAAAGTAAAGAAACTGAAATTAATATAATCAAAACCGCTATTATAAGATACAATCGCTTGGACATATCCTAGTGAAGCACATTAAAAATAAAAAAATTACTGAATTTATTTCTCATGGCGAAATTGGTTTATAAATGCAAAACGCATGGAAAGAGATTCCATTATTCTTTTGAAAATGGAAAATAAAAAATATGATAAAAAAATTAGACAGGATGATAGAAAAATTTGATAGAGATAGAGCTAATTTACAGCTTAATAGCATTATCATGAAAATATTGATGGAGGAAATGCCTATTTTGAAAGAGAAAATTAGAAAATTCTGTAGAGAGCTAAGAAAAGCGAAATACATCATTTATATTTTTTCAATTGCAATTTTTGCAGTCGGGTTATTCTTTCTCACGACTGCATTGCTGACTGCTCTTCCTGCAAACAATGACTGGCTAAAGATAGTTGAAGGACTTGGTTTTGGCGGAGCTAGCGCCACAAGTTTCATCTCGCTCATGCTCCTCAATCCGATAAAGAAAATCCAAGATGCGAATTCAGATGCAAGCCAAGCTGAAATGATTTTCTATTGCTGGGAGCTTGGCATATTCCTGCACATCAGAGCAATGGATATTAATGACCGCGACTCCATCAAGGAAGCAGCAGAAAAAATAAAGGAGTTGACAGCAGAAGCCATAAGCCTTTTAGAAGAATATACTGAGATAGAAATTGATGAGGGATGACGCATCGTTATTCTTTTCATTATCTTATAAGTGCATAATTTCCTCCTTCTATTCTTATTGCCTTTCCATTTATGATGGCATCCGCAATTTTAAAATGCGCATTCTTTAAATCATTCCATAATGCTTTCTGAGATATACCCATTTGTGCTGCTGCTTCATGCTGAGTTAAACCAAGATAATCCACAAGGCGAAAAGCTTCAAATTCTTCTATACGCAAAAAAACTACGCCATTATATGGAATATTGGGAATGAAAACGCTTGCGGAAGGTAGCATTTCAACCCATCTTCTGCATCTTCTCCTTCCTGGCATTATGCTTATATAGAAAAAATTATATAAAAGTTTGGCGAAATTTTTATATATTTCTTACTATATATTCCATCAGGTGATAAAATGCCTTGGGGAAGAGGATTTGGATGGCGTGCTGGATGGTATGGTTATGGATGGCCTGGTTACGGATGGTCAGCATGGTCAGGGTGGCCAGGATGGGGCAGAGGAAACCCATATCCATTCTGCAGGCGCTTTCCATGGCTACCAAGAGGATGGTGGCGCATGCCATATTGGCCAATGTATAGCTATCCATATTACATGCCATGGAGGTGGTAAAAGATGCCATTTGGCATGGGACCATATGGATGGCTGATGATGCCATACATAATGCCATGGCTTTACTATCCATACTATAGTCACTATATGCCCTGGATGTACCCATATTACAGCTATTACTGGTACCCATACTACTATCCATGGTGGTAACTGTATAACAAGCAAGCTTCCCTCTTTCCTTAAAATTTATTAGGGTGAAAAAATGTACTGGCCATATTTCATGCCATGGATGCCATATGTGCCGCCTTTCATGCCGCCAGAGCTAGAAATAGCAATGCTTGAAGAAGAGAAAGCGATGCTGGAGGCAAGGTTGGCAGAAATAAATAAAAGGCTTGAGCAGTTAAGGAGGAGATAAAATGAAAATAATAGTAGCAACTAATAAAGGAGGATTAGAAGATGATGTCTCTCCAGTGTTTGGAAGATGTCAAACATTTACAATAGTGGAAGTAGAAGGAAATGAAATAAAAAATGTCGAAGTCACGCCCAATCAATTTGCCTCTGCAGTTCATGGGGCTGGCATACAAGCAGCACAATGGATCGTTAGCCAGAAGGCAAAAGCAGTTATAGCAGGAAATTTTGGGCCTAATGTTACAGCAATTCTTCAGCAAGCTGGCGTAGAAATGGTGGTAGCTCAGGAAAAGGTAAAAGATGCTGTAGAAAAATACTTAAAAGGAGAGTTGAGAGGTAGCATTGCTTCTGCTCCTCCTCAACCAACGCAACCTTATCCACAACCTTCATATCCAACAACACCATCGCCGTCATACCCTCCGCCATCTTATCCGCCATACTATCCACCATATGGATGGCCTTCTCCGCCAGTGCCAATGCAAATGAGTAAAGAAGAGGAGATAAAAATGATTGAAGAGGAGATAAAACGCATCGAAGACTTGCTATCTGCCATCAAAAAGAGGTTGGAGGAGCTAAAAGAATGAAGGCGAGGATTATAGAAGAAAGATGTATTGGCTGTGGATTATGCATTAATGTATGCCCACAAGGAGCTATTGAATTGGTTGGAGGAAAAGAAAGTAAAAAGCTTTCTCCGCCAATGCCGATGCAAATGCAACCGTTTCAGCCTTTGCCAATACCAAAAGAAGTGGAGCTAATGATGATTATGGATCAACTGAAAATGATGGAAAGTATGCTGCTAGGCATGAAAGAATGGATTGAAAGAATAGGAGGTGATTAAATGGGAATGGGAGCAGGAAGAGGAAAAGGCAGAGGGGCAGGAGGCAGAGCAGGAGCAGGTCCTGTAGGAGAATGTGTATGCCCCAGCTGCGGCTACAGAATGCCTCATACTCCTGGCATACCCTGTCGCCAGATGAGATGTCCTAGGTGTGGTATGCCCATGGTGAGGGCATGAAGATAGCCTTTCCCACCCTTGGTAATAAAGGCTTGGATGAACAAATCGGAGAGCATTTTGGAAGAGTGCCAACATACACCATCATTGACCTTGAAACAAAAGAGTTGAGAGTTGTGCCAAATACAAGTCACCACATGGGTGGGCAGGGATATCCGCCTGAATTACTTGCAAGAGAAGGTGTAAAGGTGATGATATGCAGGGGTCTTGGAAGACGGGCGATAAGTATGTTCCAAGATTTTGGTATAGAAGTATACATTGGCGCAACTGGCACTGTTAGAGATGCGCTAGATGCTTTCATGAGAGGAGAATTAAAGAATGCTTCCATAAGTGATGCTTGTGGAGAGCATGCGTTTAGGGACAGACATCATCATATTTAATTGAATGGTGACGCCATGAAGACCTATCTGGATTGTATACCTTGTTTTCTTAAACAATCACTGGAAGCTGCCCGTATGACAACTGATGATCAAGCCATTCATGCACAGGTTGTCAAAGAAGTTATGAAATATCTCCAGAATATATCCTTTGAGAATCCGCCTCCAGAAATATCACGAGAGGTGCATGAGCACATTAGGAGAATAACCAAGTGTAAAGATCCTTACAAAAAGGTTAAAGAGCAATCAAATGCAATGGCAGAGAAACTGTATCCCCGTCTTAAAGAACTTGTTAAGAATGCAGATGATTCTTTACTCATGGCCATTAAGCTTGCTATAATAGGAAATGTCATCGATTTTGGCGCTGCTAACCGCTTCAATGTTAACGATATGATCGACAAAGCAATAGAAACAGATTTCATCGCTGATGCATATCCACAATTTAAAGAAGTTTTAGATAAATCCAAAACCATCCTCTATCTTGCAGATAATGCGGGAGAGATATTTTTTGATAAGGTATTGCTGGAAGAACTTGTAAGCCGAAAAAAACAGATAACCTACGTTGTCAGAGCAAACCCAATAATTAATGATGCAACTGTTCACGATGCTAAAATGGCTGGTATTGACAAAATTGCAGAGGTCATAGCTGGAGATGCTGGTCAAGATATTTCTGCACCTGGTATACTGCTGAAATTTGCATCTAAGGAGTTTTTAGAGTGTTTTAGATCAGCAGATATGGTTATTGCGAAGGGGCAGGGAAATTATGAAGCCCTGAGTGATAGTGAGAGAGAGGTATTTTTCTTGCTTGTGGTTAAATGTCCTTTGGTTGCACGGGATATAAATGCTGAGGTAGGTAAACTTGTTTTGAAGGTGAATACATGATAATTACGGTTGCATCTGGAAAGGGAGGCGTAGGCAAGACAACGGTTGCGGTAAACCTTGCTATAGCAACTGGAGCGACAATCTATGATTGCGATGTGGAGGAGCCAAATGCAAATATATTTTTAAAAGTAAATCTGCAGAAAATAGAAGATGTTTTCCTAATGAATCCTGTTTTTGACCTGAATAAGTGTACTTTTTGCAGAGAATGTGCTGAATTTTGCAGATATCATGCAATAGCTGTCTTGCCTTCCGACATTTTATTCTTTCCTGAATTATGCTCAGGGTGCGGAGGATGCAAGATTGTATGCAAGCATGATGCAATAGAAGAAGGAAAAAGAAAGATTGGAGAAATATACCATGGCAAAAATGAAATAGAAATATATCAGGGATTGTTAAATATAGGGGAGGCGAGAGCTACGCCTGTTATAAATCAACTTAAAAAACATGTTGATAAAAAGGGTATTGCAATACTGGATGCGCCTCCAGGCAATGGATGTCCAGCGATAGAAACAATGCACGGCTCTGATTTTGTTATTTTGGTTACTGAACCAACTCCCTTTGGATTGCATGATTTGAAGATTGCTGTTGATATAGTAAGAAAATTTAACATTCCTTTTGGTGTAATTATAAACAGGTATGGAATAGGAGATGATAGCGTAGAAAAATACTGCAATGGCGAGGGCATTGAAATTTTAATGAAAATTCCTTATAGCAGAGAAATAGCAGAGTTGTATTCAAAGGGGATTCCATTTGTTAAAGAAATTAAAGAATGGCGAAAGAAATTTGTTGAACTTTATGAGGCGATAAAATGATTGTTTATGGTCCAGTACCTTCATGGAGGTTGGGCAAGTCCTTGGGCATAGATTTAATTGGCAAAGAAAAATTTTGTTCATTCGATTGCATTTATTGTCAACTTGGAAAAACGAGACATAAGACTGTTGATAGGAGAGTTTTTGTTGAAAATAGCAAGTTGGAGAGAGAATTAAATGGATTGAATACCATAGAGGCAGATGTTATTACCTTCTCTGGCATGGGGGAGCCAACACTGGCAAAAAACTTGGGCGCAGCAGCCAGATTGGCAAAAAAATTTGGCTTGCCATTAGCCATCTTAACTAACTCTTCCTTATTTAACTACGAAGATGTCCGGAAAGATTTAGCAAGTATTGACTGGATTGTTGCAAAACTTGATGCTCCAAATGATGAAATTTTTGAAAAAATTAACAGGCCGCATGAAAAAATAAAATTTGATGAAATGATTGAGGCAATCAAGGAAGTAAGAAAAAAGGCAAAGAAATTTTCCCTCCAGATGATGTTTGTTAAAGAAAATAAAAAATATGCAGAAGAAATGGCTGATTTGGCAAGAGAAATTAAGCCAGATGATGTGCAGATTAATACACCTCTAAGAAAATCGCCTGTCAGACCCTTAAGCAAGGAAGAAATTTTTGAGATAGAGAGACATTTTCACGGGCTAAATACAATAAATGTTTATTCCTCGCCTCCGCCCAAAGTTAAACCAATTGATTATGAAGAAATGCGAAGGAGGCGTGGGCAATGAAACAAATTGTTGTGGCAAGTGGCAAAGGAGGAACAGGCAAAACAAGCATAGTTGCATCTTTTGCTTCTTTAACTAAAGCAGTTTTTACTGATTGCGATGTGGATGCTCCCAACCTACATCTTATTCTAAAGCCCGAGATAATAGAAAAAATACCATATGAAGGAATGGAAGTGGCAGAAATAAATGAGGAGGAGTGTATAAAATGTGGAGCTTGCCAGAAAGCATGCAGATTTGGCGCAATAGAAAATTTTATGGTAACGGAAGAAAAATGTGAGGGTTGCGGCGTATGCATGCTTGTTTGCCCAGTAAATGCTATTGAAATGAAAAAAAGAGTGAATGGTTATGTTCATGTCGCCAACACAAGATTTGGCGAATTTGTTTATGGATTGCTCATTCCTGGAGAGGAGGCATCTGGGAAGTTAGTTGCACTTGTGAGGCAAAAAGCAAAGGAAATTGCTGAAAGGAAGGATAAAAATCTGATAATAATAGATGCTCCCGCCGGCATAGGATGTCCAGTTATCGCCTCCTTAAGCGGGACGGATCTGGCAGTTATTATAGCAGAGCCAACAATGGCAGCAATACATGATATGGAAAGAATTTTGGAAGTTGCTGAACATTTTAAAGTTAAGGCAGTTGTGTGCATAAACAAGTATGATATAAATGAAGAAATGACGAAGAAAATAGAGGAGTACTGCAGGGAAAGAGGAATAGAAATTATTGGCAAAATACCATTTAACAGAAAATTTACAGAAGCAATGGTAAAAGGAAAGAATATTGTGGAATATGATAAAGAGCTGGCGGATTTAATGAAAGAAATATGGAAAAAAGTTGAAGATATGATAAGTCAAAAATGATGGTAAAAATTGTTTATGACAACAAAGCATTGCCCGGTTTTAAGGCGGCATGGGGCTTTTCATGTCTTATAAGTCATGATATCAATCTTCTTTTTGATACTGGATGGAGATATAGTGTTTTAATGCATAATATGAAAAAGCTGGGAATTGATTTGGAAGAGATAGATGCAATATTCATTTCTCATGCTCATTATGACCATGCAGGCAGCTTGAAGAAAATGAAATTTAGAGGGAAAATTTATGTTCCGCCTTCTTCCAATTTAAAAGGGATAAAAGTAGGGGAAGAAGAATTTCTTCCAAATTTTATTTCAACTGGAGAAATTAACGGGGAGCAGTCTTTAATTGTAAGAGATGGTAGCAAGCTAATAATTTTCACTGGTTGCAGCCATAATGGGTTGAAAAATGTAATAAGGATAGCGGAAAAATATGGCAAGATATATGGAATAATAGGAGGATTTCATGACTTCAAAGAAGTGGAGATGTTAAAAAAATATCCGCTAGTAATGCCCTGCCATTGCACTAAGCTAAAGAAACAAATAGAAAATTTTGAAAATGCTGTAGAATGCATGGCAGGGAAAGTGATAGAAATATGAGATATGATGAATTTTTCTCTACATCATTAGGCAGGAAAATTTTGGAAGAAGAAGCAAAATATATTGCAGGAAATTTTGATGGAAAAGCAGTAAGCATAGGGTGTGGAACAGGAATAATAGAAAGGAAAGCAATGGACATCTCAAATGTGGAAATAATAGGAGTTGAAATAGACGATAATATGATAGAAATGGCTAGAAAGAGGATAGACATAATAAAGGCAAATGCAGAAAATCTGCCATTTAAAAAATTATCTTTTGACGCAGCTATTTTTATAACTTCACTGGAATTTATCGATGAATATAAAAAAGCAATAAATGAAGCCCATAGGATATTAAAGGAAAATGGAAAGATTATAGCAATTCTTTTGAATACTTCCTCAACTTATTTCAAAAAGAGATATAAGGAAGGCGGTTACATAAGGAAAAATATAAAGCATTTGAATGTGGAAAAGATTGAAGAATATATGTCAAAAAAATTTTTCATTAAAAAAGAAGGACTTTTTAGAATAGAAAACGAAGATTTAATAAAGCCGGGAAACAGTGTTTATGGAATAACAGGAGTGAAAAAGTTAGGACAGTAAAAATTTTTTTTATTAGCCGAAAAATTTTTTAATAGTATTGCGATTCATCTCCAGATGGAAAAAAGATTAAGCGAGATGGAACCAGGGGAAGAAGGCAGAATAATTAAAATAGAAACAAAACAAAAAAGATTAATGGATATGGGAATAGTTAAAGGGGCTGAGATAAAAGTAATTAGAA
>JAPDJQ010000069.1 GCA_029259015.1 Thermoplasmatota archaeon
GAGCTATTTTCTTGCTCAATTTTATTGTTTCTATATTTTTTGCTTCAACCTTTATTTCATTTATTTTTGTTCCTGCTGGAAATGTGTATATTTTTGTGTAATATGGCAGAATAGGATAGCCAGGATTATAAAGATAGCTTGCATTGTCTATATCAAGCAAACAATATTCTCCATACTCTACGACATCTATCTCATTGTCTGCAGAAGAAAATTTAATTCCAAATCCACTCAAAACTAATATAACCGAGATAACAATAGCAATCTTGTATCTCATGTTAGGTTAAAGTTATGGACGTATTTAAATTTTTGTAAGCATTCTTTCGAGACGCTGTGCCACTCTCTCCATTTCGGAGAATCTGGCATGCGAAAATAGCTGAGCTATTTCCTTTCCCAAGATAAATATTGCTTTTTTATGAGCATTCTTTGATTTATGTACATGGTGTGGAAGCACACCCAGTTTCTCGTATTCCTTAAACGCTCCGTTTAGGTCTCCTTTCACCTGCTTTTCCAATTCGTTCTTTATTTGAACGAAGAGGGTATGCAGCTGTATTAATTCTTCCTTTTGCATCCCCACCCCTCCAACAAATAAATACATAGGTTATTTTTAAACTTTTCTGTTATGTTTTGACTTAGCACACAAACAAACAATTTAAATAGTTCTCTCTGCTTTTTAATTTGTGATGAACGAACCCTTTCTGAGAAGCTATGCTTCTATGATGAGGATCTTGAGTGCTGAGTTATTTCTTCCTTAAGCCTTGTTATTAAATTAACAGGCTCTGCGTCTATGCCATCTATAATTGCCCTGTAAACACTAACCAAATCTCCAAGATATGATAAATAAATAGCCCTTGCAAATTTGTTTTTACCAGTTGAAAAAACTTCAATGACTTTCGCCTTTTCTCCATAAATTCTTTTCATGAAATCGAATCTCTTTTTGATTTTTTCATCCTCATCTTTTTCCCTTAAAAATATGCAGGTAAAATTTTTTATTTCTCGTTCCCATGCCTCAAGCTCATTGTGATTGCATTCAGGCAGAGAAAAATCGAAGGCGGGCATCTTTGCATTTTCGTTCAATTGCTGCCTCCATCTTCTTGCTATGCTGGCCATCGCATTGTATCCATATATTATTGGAATACCCTCGATTTCTCCCGCTATTTTTTCTGCTGTCTGCTGAATCTGATTTCTATTGCTTTTTATAATATAAAGTGCTTCCTCAAAATCGATATTCTTCAGTATACCTTTTTCCACAAGAAATTTTGCAAGAGGAAAAAGAAGATATGCTATCGCCGCCCTTGGCTGCATGCCGCTTGGAATCAAAATCTTATTTTCTGCCATTTCAGCAAGTTTTCCTCCAGAAGTTATGGCGAGGGTTTTGCATTTTTCTCTTGCCTTTTTGAAGCAAGAGAGAGTTTCTTCGGTGTTCCCGCTGTAACTTATAGCAATGAATAGCGTATCTTTGTCTAAAAAAGGAGGAATATCATAATCTCTTATAACAAAAAATGGTAACTGCGAAAAATGTTTCAGTATATCTGCAGATATAGCAGAGCCACCCATAGCAGCAACAGCAACCTTTTTTATTCCATCTAACTCAAAATCAGTATCTATTTTCAGAGCATCCTCCACCTGTTCAGGAAAATTTTTCACAATTTCAAGCATGGAATAAAGAATTGCAGCATTATATAATTTTATCTTTTCTTCTTTTTCTCTTTGGAACCAAAAACCGCTGAAATAAATTGTCAAAATCAGTTTCAAAATCAATATTATGGAACAAATCTGAGAAGTTAATTTTATCAAAAATTTTTCGCTAAAGATTTCTTTTTCTGTGCCACTACGTTTTTGCAAGTCATATTGTTTCCTTTTTTATCATCAGAGAGAACAGCGTATGTTTCTGTAATTTCCCTGAATTTTTCCTCAGCTTTTGGGTCCTTACTTTTGTCTGGTTGGTATTTTAAAGCAAGACGACGGTATGCCTTCTTTATTTCCTCCTTTGTAGAATTTTCATTTACTCCCAGTATCTTATAATAATCATTTTTCTCCCGATACTTTTCCATAAATTTTTATTTGTATCGTATTTTCTAAGAATTTTTAATAAATCGTTATTTCTCCTTTTTATTTCCATAATATCATCTGCTGAAACTGCTTTTTGCAATTTTTTGATTGCCTCCTGAAGTTTTTTACATCCTCTTCTTTCACTTCTTTAATTATTTTTTTCACTTTTGGAGCAGCGATTCAAGCTGGAATAATTAGCGGTTGCCGTCGGCTCGTTAATGATTCGCTTTACTTCAAATCCTGCGATTTCGCCTGCATTTCAGGTAGCCTGTCGTTGGTCATCATCAAAATATGCAGGCACAGTAATAACGGCTTCCTTTATTTCCTCACCTAGATATTCTTCAGCATCTCTTTTTATTTTTTGAAGGATAAAAGCGGAAATTTGTTCTGGAGTATATTCCTTATCCCAATTTTTTCATTTTTTCCCATCTTCCTTTTAATATGGTGCACAGTGCCTTCTGGGTTCATTATCGCCTGTCTCTTTGCCGCTTCTCCTACAAGCAACTCCCCTCTTTTTGTAAATGCCGCGATTGAGGGAAAATAGGGTTTTCCCGGGTGATCAACTTGATGCCTTATAATTCTCTTGCCAAAAATAAGATAGCGCGGGGAGCGAGATTTGAACTCGCGCGGGCATTCGCCCACAGGATTAGCAATCCTGCGCCGTACCAGGCTGGGCCATCCCCGCTCGCATAAGAAATGTTGTATGCATTAAAAATTTTTCTTCCTTTTTATTTGGAGAAAAGCTTTATTCTTGCTTCCAATATTTTATTGTTCGTGGAATCAAAGCCATTAAAATCGCAGACTTTGTAATCTCTTTTCTATCCATTTTTCTGGAAAAATACCATACCGCTCCTTTTTTTCTTTCTTCTTCGTCTTTAAATGGAATAATTTCCTTCATTTCTTTTCCTTCTTTTATTTCCTCCAGAATCCACTCGGGGCATTGAAAAGCAGGGCTTTTTCCATAAGTTATATAGCCAACTTTATCTGCTATTGCCACATATTGCTCAATAAAGAATATACCATTTTCTTCCTTTATGCCTGCTTCTATGCCAATGCCATAATCTGCATTTTTTACAGCGTGCTTTGCTCTTTCTATTGCTCCATGCAAAATTTTCTCGCCAAATGGCTGTTTTTCTATGCCCGCATCTATGCTATCATATTCCATTTTAATTCCTCTGAAAAAATCGTTAAAAACTTCTTTCGTTGCTTCTATTTTTATTTCATTTTTGGAAGCTATACAAACTTTCAATGGCTTTATCCTTTTCATACCATCTATTTCTCCTTTCTTTATCCTGCTCGTAGCAACAGGAATTCCATCTTCTGCCATCACATATGGAACGCAAACTATTTTTAGTGGCTTAAGTCCTTTTTCCTGTCTTATCTCATTTATCTTTTCCGCCATTTTTTTCGTGCCAGGTGAAACAACTATGGCATCAAAGTTTTCTTCAGTTGCTGTTCCATATTTCGTTTCCAGTGCCTCTATTTTTGCCATCCATCCTTTCTTTTCCAAAAATTTTTCTAAGTCCTTCTTTCTTTCTTCATAGCTTCTTGCTTTTTTCCCCATCTTTTTTACCAGGTTATCTGAGGATAAGCCTATGATAACCTCGTCGCCTATTTCAAATGCTTTTTTGAAAAGCAGTATATGTCCTTCATGTATAATGTCGAAGGTACCACCCAGACAAACTTTCATAAAACTTATGTAAAAAAGAGTATATAACAGTTAATCAGATGCTGCGATTTTGATACAAGTGAAATTAATTTTCTATTAGCTCCTGAGAATATCCATTAATATGATCATTTCCTTATTGTGTTCATCTCATTGAGAATCGGGGTTAGAACATTTCATCCTATTCGAATCTTTTTCCATCCGTTAACAGGAGTGGGAAAATATTTAAACTCTCTTTTATTTTAAATTTGGAGGCAAAAACATGAAAAAGGTAGTGGGTATAATAGGGATATTGTTAGTGATAGCGGCCATGACAAGTGCTATCAATGCGAGTACCACCGGCAGAAAAGATTTTTACGCAGAAGATACACGTCTCGTGCCACTGAACAAAGTACTTACAGCAAATCTTGAAGGAAATGTGCAAATATCTTCTGGAGAAGAAGAGGATGTAACACCAACAATTACAGTCGATGGCAATGGCAGAATAGTAATTGCTTACAACAGCCAGGCAGGAATTCTAGAGCATTATATATACTTGGCATATTCTGAAGATGATGGCAGCACATGGAATTTTCCAGCTTATATAACCACTGAGAGCGGAGTGGCAGCATCTCCAGATTTCATTTATATGCCTGCCACAGGAAATCTGGCACTTTCCTACGTGGATCCAGGAGCAGACGAATATGCTGTGCATGCTTGGTATATTTCTGATATAACGAATACAGAAACTTACAATGGAATTATGTGGGGATGGATGAGTGGAGAGAGCTATCAGTATGTAGCATCAAGCTATGTGGAGCATTTATTCCTGCAAATGGTGATATGTGATGAGCCAGGCCGTGGATTGATGAGCGTTCCAACTCTTATATACTGGACACCAGACTGGGATCATCCAGAAGAAATCGGTGGTGGCTACTATGATGGACAGTCAATATTGAGGACAGTTCCAGCGTCAGATCCAGAAATGGCAACCGGACAGAATCGTGTAATAATGGTTATGCAGCATGATAATGAAACAACTGGCCACAGCGAAATAGCTTACAAACTCACAGTTACAGATTTAGATTTACTCCTGACACCAGGAGGAGGCCCAGGCGGAATGGACAAATATGCTGACATAGAAGTATGGCCATGGCAGGGTTATCTTGGAAAAGGAGATTATGACTCAAAGCATCCAAGTGTATCAGCATCTGGAAGCAACTTCGTCGTTGTTTTCATGAGCAATAACAATGTTTATGGTGACTGGGACATAATGTGTGCATACAGCCATGATGACGGAGAAACATGGACAGTAAGTGAAGTTGCGGCAGAACATCCTGTGGATGAAACATATCCTGCAGTTTACATTAGCGGAAACAATGTATATGTTGCTTACATAAAGGAGGGCAATCTTTACTTGGTTAAATCAGAAGATGGTGGAGAGACATGGGGTGAACCAGAGAAAGTCAATGATGTTGATGGAACTGTTGTTGCAGAAGAAAACGCCGTTGACATATGCAGCAAGGGCATTGTATGGGTTGATGAGAGAAATGGAAATAAAGATATCTATTTTGCTCCATTACCAGCACCAATAATAACAGTAGGCATTTCAGGAGGATTTGGAGTCAAAGCAACAATAAGCAATGAAGGAACAGAAGCAGCAGAAAATCTAGCATGGAGCGTTGATTTATCTGGCTTGGTATTCATAGGCAAGCATTCAGAAGGAACAATCGATACACTAAATCCAGGAGACAGCGTAACAGTAGGTCCAGGATTAGTATTTGGAATAGGGCCGACGACAATAACAGTAAATGCAGGAGGAGTAACAGCAACAGCAAGCGGCTTCGTGCTTGGCCCATTGGTGCTAGGAGTGAGCTAACTCTTTCCCCTTTTTCTCTTTGATTTTTTAGATTTTTTAAATAAATCTATAAATATGTTTGTCTCATTACTCTTGTGGAGAACTGGCAATCAAGATTTGCGTTTTTGATGGCTGCCATTGGTTCGGCTGTTGGCTTAGGCAATATATGGCGTTTTCCCTATGTTGCATACAAAAATGGGGGAGGAGCTTTTTTAATTCCATATTTTGTCGCATTGTTTACAGTTGGAATTCCCTTACTCATTGCAGAGTTTGCAGTTGGTAGTATTTTCAGGAAGTCTGCTCCATCTTCATTAAAAATGATCAGTAAAAAGGCTGAATGGGTTGGATGGTGGGGAGTATTTTGTGCTTTTTTCATATCTATATATTATTCCACTATAATGGCCTGGTGTCTCTGTTATCTTTTCCATTCATTCTCACTTATCTGGCAGCCTGATGCCGCCAATTTCTTTTACAATAAATTTTTAGGAGTTACTTCATCGCCTTCTGTACTCGGAGGAATAAATATTCAGATAGTATTTGCTCTGCTTTTCATCTGGGTATCAATTTATTTGATATTGTACAAGGGGGTTAAATCTATTGGGAAAGTTGTTGCAATAACTGTTCCATTGCCCACCATCCTACTTTTAATTCTCGCATTGCGTGGCTTAACCTTGCCAGCAGCAACAACTGGCTTAGAATTTTATCTCTCGCCTGATTTCTCAAAACTTGCAAGTCCTTCTGTATGGCTTGCTGCATATGCTCAAATATTTTTCTCTCTCTCCTTGGCTCAGGGAATCATGATTGTTTATGCAAGTTTCTTGAAAAAGGGCTCAGATATATCGAACAATGCTTTTATAACTGCTCTTGCAGACGGAGGCACAGCCTTTCTGGCAGGATTCGCAGTTTTCAGTGTACTTGGCTATCTGGCATATCAGACGGGTGTACCAATGGAGGAGATTGCTAGAGGTGGCATAGGCTTGGCTTTCATAACATATCCGACGGCAATAGCCAAAATGCCATTTGCTGCATCATTTTTTGGAATCATATTTTTCACAGCTCTTTTGACATTTGGTATTGATTCGGCATTTTCAATGGTTGAATCGATAACCAACGCATTCAAAGATAAATTTGCAATAAGCAGGGAGAAGGCAACTTTTGTTGTATGTATGATAGGTTTTTTAATTGCTTTAATTCTGGCAACTGGAGGAGGAATTTTCTGGATTGATATTATGGACCATTTTATTTCAAATTTTGCTCTGGTTTTTATTGGATTGCTTGAATGTTTAATATTTGGTTATATCCTTGGTGGCGAAAAGCTGAGAAAATATGTGAATGAAGTATCTGAAATAAAGATTGGGAAATGGTTCAGCATTATGCTGAAATTGTTTGCCCCTCTCGTTTTAATTTCAATTGCTCTTGCTACAATGGCAGAGTTAATAAGCAAGGGATATGGCGGATATCCTGCATGGACTTTAGTTGTAGGAATGTTTATAGTTATTTTTGCGATTATTATTTCAGTAGTGGTGGCAAGATTAAAATGTCAGCAGGAGCAATAGCAATGGCGTTATTTGGCAGCATGGTTTTCTACGGCGGATTAGCTTACTGCATATACAGGGCGATGAAGAAGAAAGAATAACGCTGAGCAAGAGAGTGGTAAAAAATTATCCACGATAAGAAAAAACGAACCCCAGTTTTATCTTTGAATGAACCAATGCTGCATCATTTAATTTATTTTTCAACAGTGTTGTTCCACCATCTTTTCGGAAAATTTCGACACATTTTTATTTTATTACAACTATAAATATAATCAACGAATATACTCAACTAATTTTTACAATCGAAAGTAATAATGCTAACAAAATGCTTGCAAATTGCATAAAGTTTATATACTGGTTTTGCATATAAAAATTGGTGATAAACCATGATAAGGAAAATAAGGGGTTGGATAAAAGATAAGGCGGGCGTAAGCCCAATAATTGCCATCATTCTGATGGTGGCAATAACCGTAGTGCTAGCAGCAACAATATACGTGTGGGTATCTGGAATGGGCAAGAGCGGATCAGCAGCACCAAGTTTATCATTGGTACAATATACAAAAGGAAATAACTATGTAGTGTACTTGGTTAGCGGCGTCTCCGAATCTATAGATATAGACGATCTGTCTGCGTTGGTAGGAACATCTTCAGCGAGTATTACACTAGACAGCGACCAAAACAGCAATGGTATGGTAGATGCCCGTGATTATGTAAATATTACTTTGTCCAGCGGTACAATACCTGTGGGAGATAGCATAACAATAATACACAAACCATCAGGCACTGTAATATTTAATGCAAAGGTTAAGTAAACA
>JAPDJQ010000019.1 GCA_029259015.1 Thermoplasmatota archaeon
ATAGGCATTATTTCTCTATCCATGAAATAAAGCATTCCTTCTCTTGGCTTTGTTATGGCTACATATAACTTACTTTCATTTAATGAATATAGTAAAGTCGCCTCTGTGTAAATTTTGAAGCTTATTACGCTTTCATTTCCTTCTTTGTTTACATCCACGTTCCTCCATCCTCCCATGAAATCGAGCAGTTTCGCTTCCGTTACATTTCCTTTTATCCTGATCCTTATATCCTGCGGAGATGGTGCAGCATTTCCGTATCTTATTCCATTAAAATTTAAAATGCGAAGCATTCTTTTGCCATTCTTTTCATAAGGAATTGCAATGGCATTTCCTTCTATTTCATATGGTAACGAAATATTGGCTTTTTCAATCATTTCTAGAAATTCGGCCCTTATTTCCTCTGCCTCTCTTTTATTTGCATAATTTGCCCATGGTTGGGCCTCCCAGAAATAATATCTGGCAAGAGGAGTTATTGTGAAGATTGCTTTTCCCTTGCCATATTCATTTTCATAAATTTGCCAGAATTCTGCCTCATTGTAGCCAATGCCAAAAACATTCTTTAGGAGGAAATCATTTCGCTTTGCTCCATATTTTGTATAGAGAGATGTTTCATTTATGGCGAGTATTGTTCCTCCGTTGGCAACATATTCCTTTATTTCCTCTGCCTCATTCTCATCCATGCATGCAAAATCTGGAAGAATGACTAATTTATATTTTGAAAGATTGCTCATGCCTCTCTCTGTTATAACCTCAAAAGGTATATTCGACTCAATGAGCATCATTAAAGTGCCTACAAAACTATCATGGTATGAATATCCTTCCCAGCTTCCTTTATCCAAATAATCTAAAGTGTAGCGAGAAAATACAACAGCTACATCAGCATTATCATTCCATCCATAGAAATAGTTATCATAGTTGCTGAGCCATTCAAAGAAATCATGCATAAATTGCTCATCAACAATACCTGCCATTCCTATGTCACCAGAAGTATAATAATTGAAACCCATTGTTAAAACAAGGGCAGCATGAAAATAAGCTAAATTTATTCTGCCTTGTCCAACGTAAGAAAGAAGCCAGGAAATATTTTTTCCTGCTGCAGTATCAAAATCATGCCAATATTTTAGTGTTGCAAGCATTTGAAGCCAAGAGTAATACTGTACTTCATAATATGGACCAGTATATTCATGAGCTATAACGTCGCAAACATACGGCACCTTTGTTATATCACATCCAAATTGAGTGATTAAAGGTCCTTCAGAGGATGTTTCAATTATAAGCTTGCAGTCTGGATTTCCTTCCTTTATGGCTTCATTAAAATCGCTTATAAAATCCATGATTTGTTTATATCTCCACTCAACAAATTTGAGCCATACTTCATTGCTCCAATCTGGCTGAATTGGAGGAGTTGGTAGCATTAAGCCGGTATCATTGTAAAAATCGTTTCTGCTTGCGTTATCAAGCGTCGACCACTGATTCTGCCATCCCTCGCCAAACTCAAAGCAGAGATGGGGAACATCAAACCAAATGGCATCTACACCTGTAGAAGCAACTTCTTTTGCAATATTCATTATAATTTGCCGATACTCTTTATTGCTTGGGCTGAGCCAAACATCCTCGCTTGTTTCCTCAACCCAGAAAGGCATCCCTGGCATTGAGCCATAAAAAACTGCTTTTCTTCCATCTATGCCTACTTGCAACCATTCTGGGTGGTCTGTGTAGGTGCTTTCTTTGCCATCATCATCTCTGCCATCCTTGTTTAGATCTGAATTAAGAGTTTGCATTTCTAATGGACCAATATAAACCATGTATTTTATGTCAGGATAATTAGAATGAACATATTCAACGCGTTGCCTGAATTCTTCTAAGGAGTCATTAAAATGCATTATGCGTCCCTGATAGGTATCGCTGAAGTTAGCCCAATCCAGAATAACATTAACATTATTTTCCACAGCTTTTGCCAAACCATCTTCCCACGATGAAACATCATAGCCATATGGCGTAGAAACACGGGCATGCATTAGCCAGTTATCTTGCTTTTCACTAGGCAATATAAAAAAGCTGCCACACACAAGCAGCAGAGCCACCAATATTACCTTCATGTTGTATCATCATTCTCACGTTCATAAATCTTATGATAAAATGGCTGAAAATGAAGAGCTTGCTCGCCTATTCCATTATAAAAACAGCTGCTGCTATAACAGTTGTCCATAATCCCTCTTTACCCCTTGCTGTTTGTGTGACGCTTGTTGTCTTAACAATTTTTCCACTCATCCTGAAAACCTGTTTCTTTTCGTCCCAGGCCTTATCTGCATCAAATTCTATCCCCAAAGTTGTTGCGAGCATCGTGGCTGCTAAATCTTCGGCATAATCGCCTGCTTTCTTCGCAGATTCTCCAAAGCTGTGGTATTCAGAAAGATAACCATAAAAACTTCTATCTTTAGGCAAAGCAAGGCCGACAGAAGCAGCTATTAGGCGATTTGCTTCATTCGTTGAATTTTGAGAAAGAACAACAAATGTGATCTGTCCTGGCCTCAGCATTTTCACTCCTTCCTTTGCAGAGATAATTTCACAATTTGGTGGAATAATACTTGATACGTTAACCAAATTGCAATGCTGTATGCCTGCATTTCTTAAGGCAAGCTCGAATGATTGCAACTTATCTTTATGTCTGCCAACGCCTTTTGTGAGGAATAACTTTGTTGGAATCAAGGTCATGAATGGAATAAAAGAAAAGGGTTTTAAAGTTTGTTGACAAGTTGAGCAATGCTTATTTCTATCTTATTTTATGTTTTCCTCTATAAGTTGCAAGATATCTATAACATCGCCATATTCTTTCAAATGGCTGTAGCAGTGGGGGGATGCTGTAACAATTGTCGCATTTTTCTCCTTTGCCTCTTTTATAAGATACTCTGCTATTTCTTTTGCCTCATCTGGAAATGCCATTCTGAATTCAATTTCTCCTCCACATTGTCTTGCCATCTTTCCGTTTTCATCAAATTCAAGAAGATTTCCAATTCTTTTTATTATCTGACGGGGCTCCTCATATATGCCAAGATACCTTCCAAGAAAGGCAGAATCATGGTAAATGTAATTTTTGTCGTTTCTTCTGAAATCAACACCAAGAGAAAGAACAAATTGGCTTATATGGAGAGGCGAAAATTCTGATAAAGCAAGCATTCCATTTGGACAAGCCATCACAAGCTTTTCAATTTCTCTTTCTTCCAGTTCCTTCTTAATTTTGTCCTCGGTTTTTCTTCCAATTTTTTCTATTGGATAGCCACAACATCCTCCAATAATTGTGACATCAATGCCAAGTTTATCGAAAAGAGAAATGACCACATCTTTCATCTCCCTATTTGTCAGACAACCCATAAAAAACACGATGCTTCCACCCTTTTTGAAAAAGTTTTCCTCGCCAAGGATATTGCCTTTCTCTTTGAAATTATGAAATATTTTTTCGTGTTCAGGAAGCATAAGCTGCAAATCATTTCTTGTCGCTTTTATTACATCTGCAATTTTTATTAATGATGGACAATCTTCTTCACATCTCCCGCACAAAGTGCATTTTTGTATGGCTTTAACAGCCTCCATATCTTCTTCAAGCTCTCCTGTTAAAAGGCCATATGAAATCATTATTTTGCCTTTTGGAAAATCACTCTCTTTTTGAGGAAATTTATAAGCATAATATGATTTTTTGCAGAAACCGCAGCCAGTGCAACTCAAAATTTCATCATGATATTTTTCGAGCATGAAAGTATATGGTGGAGATGTTTAAAAAGAATATCGAATTTGTTGGAATAAATAGATGATTTAGACTCATTTATATCTCAGATATGCTATTATGCTTTTCTTCCATTGATCCATTTTACCTGGATTCATTATATTGTTCGGGTCTATTGCCTTTTTTATCCTCTCCATTGTTTCTATATCACCATTTATCCATGGTGCCTTTGTTATGCCTATGCCATGCTCCCCGCTTGCTATTCCTCCTAATTCATAAACAACTTTGTAAATTTCCCCTACAGCTTTTTCTGCTTTTTTCCAGTTCTCTACATTTTTTGGATTGATAAGCACTTTTGTATGCAGATTTCCATCTCCTGCGTGGCCATATGTGCCAACTATAATGCCGTATTTTCTGGCTATATTTTGGAATTCTTTTATAGCATAAGGTATCTTTGAAATCGGAACACTCATGTCATCAGCCAAGCTTACAGAAACCATATCCTCACCATATCTTGATAAGGATGGCAAAACACCCTTTCTTCCTTTCCACAATTCAGTCATTCTTCCCTCATCATCTGTAAATTCTATTTTATCTGCTTTTTCTTCCAAAATTTTTGCAATTTTTTCTATTCCTTCTTTTACTTCTCCTGCTTTTCCATCCACTTCTATAAGTAGCAGAGCTTCGGCATCTGGTAAGTCAATACTCATAGCTTTTTTTACTGCCTCGATGCACACCTTATCCATTATTTCTAAAGCAGAGGGAAGCATTCCACCTGCTATTATTGCTGCAACACCTTCTCCTGCCTTAACAACATCATTGAAGGAAGCTAAAGCAACAGCTCTCTTCTCTGGCAAGGGGGAAATGCGAAGCGTGGCTTCTGTTATTATGCCCAAAGTGCCTTCAGAGCCAACGATAAGCCGTTCAACCTGATAGCCAGCTGAGTTTTTCAGTGTTTTACTCCCAAATCTTACTCTGCCATATGGAAAAACAATTTCTAAGCCCAAAACATAATCACGAGTAGCGCCATATTTTATTGCCCTCATGCCAGAGGCATTTACGGCTATCATTCCTCCTATTGTGCATACATCTCCGCTTCCAGGCGTAGGCGGAAAGAAAAAGCCATATTCAGCTAAAGCTTCATTGAGCTTTGCATATATTACACCGGGCTCTACAACGCAGTACAAATCTTCGATCCTTATCTCCTTAATTTTATCCATTCCAGTCATATCAAGCAAAATACCGCCATAAATAGGCACAGCCTGTCCGCATAAGGCGGTGCCCGCTCCTCTCGCAATAACTGGCACGCTATATTCATTAGCCAATTTTACAATTTCTTCCACTTCTTCGCTACTCTTCGGCTTGACAACAATACTTGGCATAGCATGATGAATGGAGGCATCAAAACCATATGCATATAAATCAGCTTTGCTGGTAAAAATTCTGTCTTTGCTTACAATTTCATAAAGCTTGTCAATAATAGCCTGTTCCATAATGGAAAAGCACAAACTATTTATTTTTTTGTTGCTAAGATAAGTAGAAATGTGGAATGCGCATGACATAGGTGTGGCATTAATAGCGCTGGGAATATTTGGAATGCTTTTTTACATACCATTACTTTTGCTGCTGTTGATCCCAGGTGTACTCCTAGTCATCATAGATAGGCTTTTCCTAACCAGAAAATGTCCTTTTTGTTCTGAAAAAATCAAGAGAAAAGACGAAATTTGTCCACATTGTAAGCAAATTTTGCCTAGCCAGAAATAAATTCACAATCGTTATATATTCATTTTTCATATACAATTATGAAAGTGTATTTGTGTGGAGAGAAGGGCTGTTGCCCCTATGTGGAAGTGAAAGATAACGAAGTAATAATAGGCGAAGAAGGAAACATGTGTAAGTTGACAATAGAGCAGTTTAATGCATTGAAAGAAAAAATAGTGAACGGAGAACTGTAATCTCATCCCTTCTCTTTTAACTTTAATTTTGTAAGATTTTTTGGCAACTTCCTCTAATCATATCATAAATCTCTTATATTGTTACATTTTTCATTAATGCAATGAATAAATTCAATGCTTACATGAAATTAATTCGTTTACCTGGCTTGGGTGGCTTGGCAATTCCTCCTGTTTTTGGGGCCATATCTGTTGGCATATATGATTTTTATAAATTGGCAATTCTATTTGTTATTGGATGCTTCACTGCCATTTTCGGCTTTGTTCTGAATGATTATGCTGATGTGGAGCTTGATAGCTTGGTTAAAGAATTGCATGGAAAACCTCTGGTTAGCGGGATAATAGAAAGAAAAAATGCCGTCGCTATATGCATTTTATGCGTTTTATTTTCTTTTTTCCTTGCTTTTTATCTTTGGAAAGGACAATTTTTTGATGAGTTAAAATTTTCAGCGCTCGTTTCTCTCTTCATAGCAGGTATACTAGGCACAATTTATAACCTATATGGCAAAAAAATTGCTGGTTCCGATTTTTTAGTTGCTATTTCAATGTCACTCGTTTTCCTATTTGGTGCACTGGCTTTTGCCTGTCCAACCTTGCTAACATGGATAATATTTCTTTTGACATTCAATCAAACACTGCATATGAACGCTGTTGAAGGGGGCATAAAGGATGCAGACCACGACTTCATTATGGGTGTGAAGAATATTGCTTTGACAGCAGGAGTGAAAGTAGATGGCAACAAAATTTCCATTCCATGGCATTTTAAGGCATTTGGCATGGCAATTCGTCTCTTTTCAGCATGCCTAATTTTCACTCCATTCATATATGGCCTCAATTATTACATATGGCAACTCATCCTTCTATTTCTTTTGATTGCCGTTGTTATTTTAATTGAAGCACGATTGCTCTGGCTTGAAGAATTTGACAGGGCAAGGATAAGAAAGCTTATTGCATCTGCAGCATTCACAAGATATTCAATTGTGCCAATAATGTTGATAAGTAAAATTGGCCTGATAGCATTTGCCCTAGTGGCTTTGCCTATAGCTTGGTATGTTGCCTTCACACCTTTAACTGGCGTAAAACTTTTCCAGCCGGAGATGTGAAAATGAGAGCTTGTGTAATAGGCGCGGGTATAGGTGGATTAGCAACAGCATCTTTACTAGTCAAAAATGGCTGGAGCGTTGATGTATATGAAAAAGAGGAATTGCTCGGAGGAAGAGCATTATCATGTAAAATACAGGAAGGATATGAAAACTTACTCAAGAAATTCGAAATGAAGATTGTTGCAACCTCACCCGATTTACAACAGATTTATGATCTCGCTGCCGACTATAAAGTTGACCTTGGCTTCCATTTAATAGGCGGAGGCAAAAAGGGAGCATGTGTAAGATTGTTGAAGCAACTCGACATAGAATTAGATTTCGTGGGCTCAAGGCTTGGTTTTATTGGAGATAAAATTGATTATCCAATTTTAAAAGCAAAAGATAAATTTGCCATCCTGCCTCGCATTTTACAGCTTCTATTCACAAGAAAATCAAAAATAGAGGAGATGAAGAAAATATCGATGGAGGAGATGATAAAAAAATATGGAAGAGGAAAATTGAAACTTATACTCGAGTTATTCCCTCGCTTAATAACTACAGTAAATGATTTATCCAGAATTTCAGCAGGCGAAACCTTCTTTGCTCAGCGTGAGTTGCTGGGAGGAGATCCAGTTGTTTATCCATATGGCGGACTAAACAGTATGGCTGAAGCGATGGCAGAATACATTGAAAAAAATGGAGGAAGAATTTACTTGGGCCATAAGGTGAATAAAATAATAATTGAGGATGGCGTTGCAAAAGGAATAAGAATAAAAAGAAAGGAAAAGGAATATAATGTTATCATTTCCACTCTGCCGATTCAGCATATTTTTACCATGGCAGATGAGAAGGAATTTCCGGAAGAATGGGTTGAATATGTAAAAAATTTGAAGCCGACTGGAAGCCTGATTTCATACCATGCTTTGAACAAGTTGAATAAAAATCTGCTCAACAAATCCTTTGTTTTTATTGAAAGGAATGTTGACTTTGAAGGAAATGATGTTGTTGGAATGATCGATTTCAAAATGAATTATGAAAGCGGTGTGACGCCGAGAGGAAAATATCTGGTGCAGAGTTATGCAATTTGCACGCCAGAAGAGGCAAAGAAAAGGAAAAAGGCGAT
>JAPDJQ010000132.1 GCA_029259015.1 Thermoplasmatota archaeon
AAGGTCCCCCCAGAGAGGATGGCCCCGGTGGGGAAGGCCACCCCGGGGACGTCGCCCCGGAACTCGTAATCCTCCCGGGGGCCCAGGACCCACGAGCGCGAGCGGCGGATGACCCGCCAGGGCTCGTTCAGATCTAGGAGCGCGAGGCCCACCCGGTAAAGGCTCCCCGAGGCGTTAAAAAGCCATTATACCCGCCTTTTCCACCTGTGCCGGCAAATGCTACATGGTGGAACAGTAACTGGCATTACAGGGTGCCTGTGACTGCGTCAATGATGGGGCAGAGAGAAAACTTTGTTTCTGCAGATAAGATGGTATATTGCACCATTAACTTTACTGAATTAATGGATAAAATTTCTTATAGCCAGGCAGGAAGTTTCTCAAAAAGAACATTTTATCCAAATTCAGTTAGAGTGGTTGAATATGTCCTCAGCAACAATACATGGATATCAATGAGAAATGTTGGAAGGGAAGTAATATTGAGTGATGATTATGATGCCATCAAAAATGCAAATGTTACTGTAATATGGGTTATGGAAAATAATCTCAATCCTCATGAAAGAAGATATTATTACATTTACTGGGATACTGTAGAGAATGGTTATAAAAGAGGAGAATTTGGCAGAATCTACTCAGGAATAAAAAATGCTGAATTTGAAGACAAGCATTCTACTCAATGGAAAAATATTACGGAAGGTCTCATTAAATGGGATATAGGATATGCAAAGGACCCTGTAGAGGGGGATGGATGTTATAAGATATATGCAAAGGGAGCTCTGGGTAAAGGAGGCTATATATGGCCAGTAAGTTATGCTAAAGTCACTCAGAACTTTAAAGTGCCAGATGGAGGAAAAACAAATTATATTTTACATGCAAAGGTTTTTGTATTTTCCGATTTAGATGGAATAGAATGGCAACTGCTTATAGATGGTGAGGCAGTTGAAAGCGGTTATTCAACGGGAGGATGGGTAGAAATAAACAAAAATGTAACCTCTTATTTGAAAAACAGAAATTCAGCCACCATTTCTTTCAAACTCGAAATAACACAGTCATTGATAACTACTGAACAGCATGAAGTTTATGCATATCTTGACTCATTCTGGATAGAGACTCCAAATGTGGACGTTAATGTATTCATCAATGATTCCCATGGATGGTGGGCTGATGCATATGGAATGGAGAGCGAATACATTGCTGGAGTGGATGGAAGAGATACAATGCAATACATAGAAGTGAAAAGTATTGCCTCACCAAAAGAAGTGGTTGCAAAACTTTATTCTCCAAAAGCAGAAGTTATGAAAGTTTCAATGCCTCTGCCAGATCCAAGTTTTGAGATAGAAGATTATACATTTCTGTCTACTTCAAACCCACAAACCACATTCGCTTCCCTCCAGAGCAATGTTGTTCACAGTGGGGAAAGAGCTGTTGAACTCAGGCTGGATAATTATGAGGGCAAGTGGGAATTTGAAAATGAAGAAGTTAAAGAAGGAGACTTGGCAAGGTTGAAACAGAATATTACATATGGCATATCTCTGACTGATTTGCCAAATTTATATTTCTGGTATAATATTGAAAAATCATCATCATCTGCTGTCCTCAATTATACTCTCTTAACTATTGGCTCTTCTCCAAAATTCCATACCATATATCTCGATGATTTAATTGCAGATGGAGACTGGCATAGATATGATATTCCTTCTCATGTATTGAATGCATGGAGAAGAAGTGGTGGAAAAGTTGTTGCAGTAGAAATCAGGCTTATAGCCATGGATGATGGGGCAGAAAGCACCGTGTATATTGATGATTTAGGCTATTCCTTTATGCCGTACAATGCTACAGATAGAACAAGATGGAGAATAGAGGACTTTTATACCTTTACTGGAGGCGATGAGATAGGAAAATGGAGGCTGGATATTATAATAGCAGATGGGTCTGATTACAGAATAGAAAAAAGCTTCCTGATAAATGTTGATGCAGCAGCAAATCTTGACATTTTTAAGCTAGAGCAACCATCGCAACTTAAAGAAGGTGAAGAAGGAAAGTTTGTGCTGTATGTTACAAATCATGGTCCAAAAGAAGTTCCAGAGGATGTGCCAATAAATGTTAGCTTGGCTATATATCAGGAAGAAGGGGATTACATAAAAATGAGAAAATCCATTGCTGGATTGGCAGTGGATGAAGTTAAGAAGGTTGAATTTGAATGGACTGCCATTTATGGAAAGGAAGAATATGAAGGAACATGGAAAATTATAGCGAGGGTAAATGAAAAGGGGGAGATACCAGAGTGGAACATGAAGGATAACTGGTATGCCTCCTCCATTCAGGTTGAGCCGCGTCCAGATTTAAAAATTGATATGGAAGATGTTGCTTTCATGCCAAGCCATCCGGTGGCAAATGAAACATTCAATATTTCAATCATTGTCCATAATATAGGGTATGCAAATGCTTCAGCAAAAATAAGGATATTTGAGAAAGGAGAGGGCGATGATAAATTTATTTTAATCACGAACGGAAGCATTGAGAAATTTATTGAAGGAAAAAGCTGGGAAAAAGTCGTATATCCATGGAAGGCAGAGGAAGGCATATATCATATAAAAGTGGAAGTGAGATGCGAGGAAGAAAGGAATTTAAAGAATAACATTGTAATAAAAGATATAAAGGTGGGAGGAGAAACAGATTTCAACCCGCCTGTTATAGAGAGCATAAGAATAAAGCCCGATATTCAGGCAATGGGTAAAAATGTAAATATATCTGCGACTATCTTTGATGAAAATACAACAATCGACAGAGCAATTGTTGCGATTTTCAATGATAGCAAGGAAGAAACCTATTGCATGAAAAGAATTGGAGCCACAGATATCTATTACATCAACATTTCAATCAATGAAATAGGATATTACAGTTTTGTTATAAGAGCATGGGATACTGCCACCCTGCAGAATATGAAAGAGAGTGAAGAAAAAACATTCAGAATTGTATATGAAGACATCGAAACCGATCCTCCAATAATAAAAGCAATATCAATTGATCCACCAACTGCTGTGCAAGTGATATTTGGCAAGGTTAATATTTCTGCCCTTATAGATGATGAGAGCGGCATACAGAAAGCCCTGCTTATAGTTAAACATGGCGATAATGAAGAAATATATGAGATGAAAGAGGGCAAGAATAAAATTTACTATTGTGAAAAAGAATATGATAAGACAGGCAAGTTCTACTATTACATAAAAGCCATTGATGCGTCAGCAAATGCAAATTACAATGTTTCGTCAACAAATTATTTTGAAATCCCTGTTGATTATGATTTGGACGATGTGCCAGATATTGTTGAGGTAGACCTGGGAGCAGATCCACAGAATGCCAGTCAGACAATAAATGTTAGTGTGGGAGATGAATATGGATATCTTTTATGGATAGAAGAGAAAAATGAATATGTATACTGGGATAGAGATGATAATATAACCAGAGAAACCAGTAAGCAGGATGTTAATAACGACGGCATAGATGAAATTTTGTTTGATGTTGATGGCGATGGAAAATATGATTATTATTATGTTACAGAGACAAAAGAACTGGTAAAATATTATGAAAAGGAAGAGAAAAAAGTCAGTGAAACAGTCTGGATATTACCTCCATTAATATTATTTATATTGGTTTGCATTAGTTTTCTATTCATCAAAAAGAAATAAAACCTCGCAGCCTTGGAACAATTATTATGGAGAAAATGCAGAGGAACATAATTATTGATATTGCATTGGTTAGAATGGCTGAGATTTTTTCTGCCCTTTCTCTCTTTACCCTAAATTTTGAAATTACATAGCTCATACCATCTTTGAAAATATAACCTCCATCTAATGGAACACTTGGCAGAGCATTGAATGTGCCAATTGCAAAGTTAAGCCAGAATATCCAGTAAAGAATATTATATACCTTCCAGAATAGAGGAGATGGTGTATAAAGATTTGCAAGTTCCTTTGGTGGAGGAGACAAGCCGGTAAATGGCAAGGCAAGATATGGTAAAAATCTTCCCTTAAAAGGATTATAGACTTTTGGAAAATAATTTGCATCCACGACAATATCCTGTATGCCATATGCCTCTACTCCCAGAAAACCCTTGCCCTTGTTCTCTCCAATTCTAATAAAATCGTATTTATCAGCAAGTGTTACTGTTTTATTGAAAAAGGAACCATTATAATAGAATTCAATGATTATTTCATCTCCGGCATGTGTTGAATTCATGAATTTAAAGAAACATTCTCTGCTTCCCATTAAAACATCATTTATTCTGTAAATTATGCTGCCCACTTCTAGCACATTTTTTGCAGGAGATTTTTCAACAACAGCTGCAACATATATTCCATGTAAAAATCTTTTCTGCGTTACATTTTCTCCATACACAAGGGTAATATTGTAAAATTTTCCTGGCTGAAGGATGTGTGTAACATTAGTAAATTCCTTTTTGTCACTTATCTTCACTCCATTTAATTCAGTTATGATGCCCCATTTTTCAAGTCCATAGCCATCTCCTGCAACAATTACACCATCTGCTTTTGGAGTGATGAGAGGGGCAAGAATAAATCCGAGCAAAAGAATACATATTAGAGCCAGTATAATATTTGATGCAGGTCCTGCTGCAAATACCCTGCTCCTTTTCATTCTGCTTGTGTTTTTTAACTCTTCCTCATCTGGCTCAACAAAGGCACCCACAGGAAAAATTAAAAAAAGCAAGCCCAGAGAGTTCACCTTTATTTTTCCAAATCTTGCAAGAATACCGTGAGAGAATTCATGAACTATTATTGCAATTGCCAGAGCAAGTATTCCATATCCTATAGGTATGATGGGGTTTATTCCAGGTATGCCCAAAATGAGGCGGGGAGATGGTGCAGCTTCCGGAGGAATGCTGAATGCAATAATAACATTCCATATTATGAGCAACGTGGTAAAAAACATTGCAACAATGCATATTATGATGGCTGCATTGCCATAATGCTTCCATATTCTTTTTCTTGAAATTCTGTCTATGAACTTTTTACCTTTTTCTGTTTTCCACATTAATAGTGGCCCCATCAAATCAAAGCCGTATTTTTCGCCCTTCTTTTTTGCAATATACAGCACAATACCCCATGCTGCAAAAATCGCAATAATAAGCCATATCATTCTTTTTCCTCCTTGTACATGTCCTCAATAATGTGGTATAGCACACTACCTATAAAAGCAATTAGCAATCCTCCTATAATTTTGGCAATAAATGGCACAGAAAGAACAAGCTCGGTAAATATTGAGTGGAGAGAGCGTTCATGAATTATTTCAACAAGAATATTCAGCGAAGCAGACAGAATGAGGCCAAATGCTATCAGGCTAAAGGGCAGAATAGAATAGTTCCACAGTACTTTCTTTTCCTTAAAGTATGCATCAATGAAATGCCCGGCAGCAACAAGCAGAATGGCGGCCACAAGCCACCACAGCACTCCATTTATGAATCGTATGGCATATTCTGCTGGTTCTATTTCTTTCCCTGCCATCACTTTGGCTGTGGAAACAAAAGAAATGACTATTATGAAAATTGCAAGGATTGCAGAAAATATGGTCATTCTGCCCATTTTCAAGCCCGTTAATATTTCCTTTCCAATTTTAGCAATCACATTTTCCAGATGCATTACTCTAACAAGCAGATAAATGCCCAAGACAATCAGAATTGTGGAAATTCCTATTGATAATGAGCCCAGTATGGCGGAGATGCCCCATATCAGCAAAATTATTGATATGGGAAGCATGAATCGGCGCTGCAGTTTTTCATCATCCATGAGGCGTTTTATTAAATAATATGTTCCCTCCAGCGTTTGGCTCTGTTTCACCACAACTCTCTTTACTGTATCGATTTTCATTCTGGATTCTATTATTGGTATGATGTATTCATCTTCTGCGCCATCTGTTATTAATATGAGGCGATCAGGCTTTAATTTTTCCAGAACCTCATCAAGCTGAGAAGCAATTTTCATGTCAGATTCCATGCCAACATGAGTATCGCCGCATATTGTAACAATTTCTGCATCATCCAGTTTATCGTATGTTGCTATTGCTGCAAATAAACAATTTGCATCGGAATCTTCTGGATCTGCCAATGCCAGAGCCTGGGCAGCCCTCAGATTTTCTTCTCTTCCTATAATTGGTGACTCAAAACCTGCTTTTTCGCCAAAGTCATTGTCTCTATCTATACACAGAACTAAAGTTTTCATTTACAATAAAAAATCTTATTAGCATATAATAAAATTGCGATTTTGTAAAGCAACGCCATCAAAATATGAAATAAAGTTTGAAGCAGCATCATGCTTTTCTTGAAAATTGGAACTTAAATTTCGCATTTTATGACTCTTTTCTCTGTTATTATCATATCCATTCTTACATCATGCTCTTCATTTGGTATCCTCTCCATCACCTGAAAATCGTATGCCAGAGCTATCTTTTTTGCATCGATTCTTTTAAGTAACCTGTCGTAATAACCGCCACCATAGCCTATTCTGTTTCCTTTTTCATCAAAAACTATTCCCGGCACTATAACCAATTCCACTTCATTGTAGCTTCTCACTCTCAAAAAATCATTTTTAGGCTCAAGAATACCATATGTACCACTATCTAATTCTTTCCATTCCTTTAAATGAGAAAGAAGCAATGCTTTATCCTTTTTATCAACTACAGGAACAAGTATATCTTTTTTATTCACATATTCTTTGATCAGTCCATGAGTGTATACTTCGCTCCCAAAAGATATGTAGCATGCTATTACCTTTGAATTTATAAAATCATCCAGCTCCTTTAATTTTGCCAGTATTTCATTGCTCCTTTTTAATATTTCATATGTTGATAGCCTGTCTCTTTTGCTTTTTATTTCCTTTCGCAGTTCTTCCTTATTCAAGCCCGAGTATGTCATTTATTACTGCCAGAAGCCCTTTTATATCCTGCACTTGCATGTCCCCCATATGCGCTATTCTGAATGTTTGTTCTTTCAATTTCCCATAGCCATTGGAGATGCGCATGTAGTATTCCTTCATTAATTTTTCATTCAATTCTTTCACAGATATGCCTCTTGTATTTTTCACGCATGTGAGCGTCTTTGATTCATATCCTTTTTCTGGATATATATCGAAATATTTTCTTGCCCATTCCTGAACTATTTTTGCCATTTTTTCATGTCTTGCGAATCTATTTTCCAGGCCCTCTTCATTTAAAATATAATCGAGTTGTGCATTCAATGCAAATAGATGCGGGATAGGTGGTGTGACACGCGTCTGATTTTTCAAATGATATTTATGCATTAAAGGCAAGTTGAAGTAATAACTTCTTGGTGGCACCTCTTTAGCTCTTTCCAGCAATCTCTCGCTTATAGAAGCAACTGTAATGCCTGAAGGCAATGCGAAGCATTTCTGGACGCCCGCCAAACACATATCTATGCCAAGCTTATCTACTTCTATTTTAACCCCTGCCATGGCAGAAACGGCATCAACAAAGAGAAAGACATCATCATATTTTCTAACTACCTCTGCTATCTCCTTCAATGGGTTCATCAAACCAGTTGATGTTTCATTAAAAACGAGGGTGACAGCATCATACTCGCCAGTAGCAAGCTTTTCATCAACCATTTCCGGCTTAATTGCTTTATCCCATTCCACTTCCAGAGCATCACAGGGCACGCCATTCATCTTCGTTATTTCATGCCATCTCTTTGAGAATGCTCCGTTTACAAGGTTCAAACATTTTTTCTTTACACCATTGGTAACAGCAGCCTCCATTGCTCCTGTGGCGGAAGAAGGGAAAAGAAAAACCGGG
>JAPDJQ010000048.1 GCA_029259015.1 Thermoplasmatota archaeon
AAAGGAAAAGGATTTAGAAGCTAGAAATACAAGGTTGTTACTCGTAGCTGCCACAGCACAAGTTTTAGAAAATGGTCTGAAATTGTTAGGAATTGATCCATTAGATAAAATGTAAACTAAGAGAAATCTCGTCTGTTTATAAATCTAATAGCAAAAAACATACATACTAAACAGAAAAGAAGGAGCTCAATGAGATCTCTCCAAATAATGTACAATGAAGGAATGAAACCACTTGGACTAGCAACTAAAAGTTTAATTTCGGCATCAAAGATATTACTTAAAGGTAAAGGCTCTAAGATATAAGTAATGATTATATTATACCACTTAAGAGTTACTATTTTTGGTAGTGGATATTGTAAAATAGTTGCTTTCATAAAAATGTAAAAATAATAAGGTAAATTCAGAATTCTCAAAAATACAATAATCGCTAGAAATATCAGAAATATTGCTCTGGCTTGTGCAGTAGTTTTGGAAATTGATGAAATTAAAATACACAAAGCCATTATATTAAGAGTTAGTAAAAATTGTAACAATAACCCAACAGAACTTAAAAAAGTAGAAGGTTGTGTAAGATCTGTTATAGTCGCTGTTATTTGCCATATTTTATTCCAGCCTATCCATAAACCAAATATTGCTATACCAAATATTATACACCATATAATAAAAGCCGATAAATATTTTGATAATAATATGTCTTTTCGCTTTATAGGAAAAAGCAAAAGTTGTTTTATTGTTTTGTTCTCATTTTCTTGTGTAATAGCATCTAAAGTCAGTGTTATTGGCAAAATTAGTGTTATCCCTATGATTATTATTGGCAAAAGTAATAAAGCTACAGAAATAGGTAAAGAGATAGTACCTTTCCAAGGAATACTCTTTATATAATACATAATACCTACATATACAACCGCTAAAACAATCCATCCCAAAATTCTTTTAGAATGGAAGTATTTCTGAAGTTCCAACTTAACTAAATATAGGAATTTCATTTCTTTACCTCGAGAATTTGAAGTAATATATCATCAACAGACACTGGTAAAATTTTGACATCCTCTTTTTTTATTCCTAGCTTTTTTAAAGTATTGTAAGGATTATCCGTAAGTATCTGTACAGTATTTCCTATTTGAATATAATTGTCGATTTTTGTTAATATTTCTTTATTTTTTAACTCAAAAACTATTTTTTTCTTCTTTATATCCTTCAATTTTTTTTCCTTAACAACGCTCCCAT
Organism: Thermoplasmatota archaeon; assembly: GCA_029259015.1. Classification (GTDB taxonomy): domain Archaea; phylum Thermoplasmatota; class E2; order UBA202; family JdFR-43; genus JdFR-43. The sequence goes on from JAPDJQ010000048.1 coordinate 1,228, forward strand.
ATTTATTTATGACTGCCTGCTTTGCATGTTCTAAAGGGACTCCATAATCAAGAAACTTCCTCAAATCCTTTTCTACTGTTTCTCTGTCAACATCGATACTTTCAAGAATCTCATCTATTGCTTCTTCAATGTCAATTTCCATCATTCATTAATAAAATATGGCTATAAAATGTTTTGTGGAAAGAAGAAAAAAATATGGAAAGGATTCTATGCATTGCTTGAAATCTGTCTATTAGTTATATCTCGAGCTCGGGCATACATATCCTGCTCTATTCTTTTCCTCCATAAATTTTCTTATAATGTTCCCATTTTTCATCTAGTTGTCTCTTTATTTCTTCAATGTCTTCTGGCTTCAAATGGCGGAATCTTCCCTGCATCTTGAGCCATTCCTCGATTGGCTTCCTTTCTTTTCCTTCAAGTATACGTTTGCTGTAACCAGTGAATTTCAATTCACCATTTATTACTTCATACAAAACCCATGCTCCTGTTTCAACTGCAAGCTTTGACATCTCCACAGTTTTACTCATATCAAATCTCCAGCCTGGAGGACATGGTGACAGAATTTCTATGTAGCGCGGCCCTTTCATCTCCTTTGCTTTCTTCATTTTTTCATATAGGTCTTCTGGATATGCGATTGTTGCAGTGGCAACATATGGGATATGATGAGCCATAACTATTTCTGCCAATTCTTTCTGTCGCTCTTTTTTACCTGTCCAGGTTGTTGTTGTCCATGCTCCATATGGTGTAGCTCCGCTTCGCTGTATACCAGTATTAGAATACATCTGGTTGTTGTAGCAGATATAAATAAAATCTGTTCCTCTTTCCAATGCCCCCGATAATGCCTGCAGTCCAATGTCGTAGCTTCCACCATCTCCTGCCCATACAACTGGCAACACATCTTTCTTTTCAAGCATTTTAAGGGCTGCTGCCACGCCTGATGCGGCCGCAGCCGATGCCTCAAATGCAATGTTTAGTGTAGGAACATTAAAAGCAGTGTGCGGATGCAATGCCTGAATGACGGCGCTGCAGCAAGCAGGAACAATGAGAATTGTTTTCTTTCCCAAAGCTTTCAACGTGATTCGCAGTGCTATTGTAGCAGGGCAGCCAGGGCAGGCAGCATGCCCTTTCAGGATATACTCATCCGTTGGCAAATCCTTTATCGCCATTATTTCACCTCTATTGGATACCATCCTTCCTTGCCTTCTTTGGCAAGTTCATACATCCTCTCAATATCTTTATAGCTCACATCAACCCCTCCCAAACCAGCTATGAAGCCATATATTTCGCTTCCATTCCCCTTAATTTCATTATAAACTATGCCACCTAAGCCTGGACAAATATCGCGATCTATCACAATCATCTTATCGTATTTCAGCCTTTCATGAGGAAATGGACGAAATGTTCTTAATTTTAGGAGTCCCACTTTCTCCCCTTTCTGCCTCAATTCATCAACTGCTACTTTTGCTTCTGCAGCCATGGCGGCCATAGCAACAATGACATAATCTGCATTTTCGCATCTATATTCCTCAACAAGTCCATACTCTCTGCCAAATTTCTTTCCATATTCTTCTCCTACTTCTTCAATCACTTTTTTTGCTTTATCCATTGCCTTTTGCATTGAGTAACGAATCTCCATGTAGGGCTCAGGTGGAACAATGTTGCCATGAGTAATGGGATTTTCCACATCAAGAATCCATCCTGGCTTGAAATCTGGCAGAAACTCATCTATTTTACTCTGCTCTGGCACCTCAACAGGCATTGAAGTGTGACTTAAAATGAAGCCATCATATGATACCATCGCTGGAAGCAAAACTTCTTCATTTTCCGCTATTTTATATGCCTGAATAACACTATCGAAAACTTCCTGATTGCTCGATGCATAAAACTGTATCCAGCCAGTATCGCGCTGTGCCAAGCTGTCATTCAAATCGCTCCATATGTTCCATCCTGGTCCGATAGCTCTATTAACATTCACCATAACAACAGGCAGCCTTGCCAGTCCAGCCCAGTGCAGCATTTCGTGCATTAAAAGCAAGCCATGCGAAGATGTGGCAGTAAATGTTCTTGCTCCTGTTGCAGCTGCAGCAATACATGCAGCCATTGCAGAATGCTCTGATTCAACTCTTATATACTCTGCATTCAGTTCTCCTTTCTCAACATACTCTGCTAATCTTTCCACAATAGTTGTTTGCGGCGTTATTGGGTAAGCTGCTATAACATGGGGCCTGGCCATTTTTGCTGCTAAAGCAGCAATATGATTTGCGGTATCAACAATGATCATTTTTCCTCCCTCCTCATTTCTATAGCATTTACAGGGCAAACATTGCTGCATATACCGCATCCTTTACAGTAATCATAATCAATTACAGGATGTTCATTCCTGCTTATGGCAGCATCTGGACAAAAAATCCAGCATCTCCAGCATTTTATACATTTATCCAAATCTATAACTGGATGAAATACTCTCCATGTTCCAGTTTTCCCCATAGCTCCTTCCGTTGGAATAGATATGGCCGTCTTCATATTATCACCGCCTTATATGCTTCTTCTGCTGCCTTCGCATTTTTATCAGCATTTTTACCAAATCTCTCCACCATGGCTTCCTTTAATGCTTCGAGTTTTATCCCATCCAAAATTCTAACCAGTGCTCCTGTCATTGGAGTATTAACAACGGGTATACCACCAACCAGAATCTCATTTTTTAATGCTATCGAAGTTGCATCCACTGTAGCAACTTTATATGGGAGAGAAATTTCCTCTGGTCTTCTATTTGTATTCATCAAAATAATACCATCCTTTTTAAGTCCTTGGGTAACGTCGATTGCATCCATTATGCCTGTATCAAGCACCACAACTATATCTGGCTCTTTTATCTGGCTTCTTACGAATATCTCCTCATCGCTTATTCTTGCAAAAGCTTTAACTGGCGCCCCTCTTCTTTCAGCGCCGAAAAATGGAAATGCCTGTACTCCTTTATTGCCGCTTTTTAAGGCAGCAGAGGCAATCAAATTGGCAGCGGTAACAGCTCCCTGCCCACCTCTTCCATAGAATATTATTTCTTTCAGCATTTGCTAATGAATGCGAGCATGATTAAAAAAATTTTGGGAAAGCATTTTTAAAACAAAAGAGAATCAGCAGCGCCCTTTCATTCTCTCATTTGCCACTATAGCCTGCCCGAAAGAAATGCCTCCGTCTCCGCATGGCAAGAGCCTGCCAATAAAAAATTTCATGCCTTCCTTTTCTACTTTTTCTTTTATTCGCAATGTAATATGCTCATTATATGCGCATCCTCCTGCAATAACAATGCTTTTTATTCCCATCTCTTCAGCTTTTTCTATTGCTGCCATTGCCAGAGAATTTGCTATATATTCTTCTGCTGAATATGCAAGATTTACTTTATCTTCCTTGTCCCTATTTTCAAAAATTTGCTGCACCATTTCCTTTGTTTCTATCACATTATTTTTTATCACTGGCTCTGTATGTAGCGTATCTCTACCTTTCTTTGCCACACTTTCAAGCTTCATTGCAGGCTCCCCCTCATAATGCATTTTATGACATACATCCAGCAATGCTGCTATGGCATCTAGCAATCTGCCGCAGCTACTTGTCTTAATTTTTGCATTTCTTGCCTGTTTTAAAACAATCTCCACTTCTTTCTCCCCATAAGGAAATGCATTGCTCCTTTCAATTAAAAATTCCTCCGCCTCCTTTCCCAAAATTCCAGCTAACATGCGAAGAGGATATTTTGTTGCTGCATCTCCTCCAGGCATGGCATGATATTGTAAATGACAAAGCCTCTCATAATGGGCTAAATCTGAATACAAAATTTCTCCACCCCATGCCATGCCATCGTCACCATATCCAAAGCCATCCATAGCAATGCCTATCGCCTCTTTTAAGCCATATTCAGCCATTACCTTGGCAATGTGAGCATGGTGATGCTGCACTCTGAATAAAGGCAAATTCTTTTCTTTTGCCATTTCCTCAGCATATTTCGTTGTTAAAAAGTTTGGATGTAAATCACATGCAATAGCACCTGCTTCAAAATTTATTAGGCCCACTAAATGATTCACTGCCTCCTTAAAAAATTCAAATGTTTCTAGATGAACGACATGTCCTATATACTGGCTCATGAAAGCATAGCCGTCTTTCAGCAGACATGCCACAACATTTTCTTCTGCTCCAGTTGCCAAAATATTTACTGTCTTAAAATCAATTTTTATGGCAGATGGAACAAATCCTCTGCTTCTCCTCACTAGAACTGGCTGTTTGCCTATAAATTTCACTATTGAATCATCGCATCTCTGCCATATTCTGCGATTGTAAAATAGGATTGCATCCGCTCCTATGTTTTCTATCTCTTCCTCGCTATAAATAATAGGTCTGCCAGGAAGATTGGCGGAGGTCATGATCAATGGAAAGACAATTTTTTTAAAAAGCAGAAAATGCAAGCCAGTATATGGAAGCATAATGCCATAGTTATGCAGATAAGGTGCGACATATGGCAGCTCTTTCTTTTTCTCAAGCAAAACAATCGGCTTAATGTAACTTAAAAGCATATCTTTTTCTTTATCATTAATGAAGGCTATTTCTTCAACCATCTCAATATCTCTTGCCATTAAAGCAAACGGCTTTTGCGGCCTCCCAAGTATGCCACGCAATCTTTTAACTGCTTTGCCTTCTTCATCAGCAAGACAAGCAAGATGATAACCTCCTATGCCTTTTATTGCAACTATCTTGCCGTTATTTAACAAATCAGCTGCTTTCCATATTGCCTTTTCACCTTCAATTATTTTTTCCCCATATTTAAGAAAGATTTGCGGCCCACAATTTTTGCATGCAATTGTTTGAGCATGATAACGCCGATTTAGAGGATCAGTATATTCCTTATAACATTCATCACACATTTCGAATTCATCCATTGTTGTATTATTTCTATCATAAGGCAGCTTCTTTATTATTGTGAAACGTGGCCCACAATTAGTGCATGTTGTGAAGAAATAGTTGCGCCTCCTTTCCTGCTTCTCCATGTCTTCAATGCATTCCTGGCAAATAGAGATGTCAGGGGGAATTATTGAAGTGCCATTCTTTTTTTCCTCTTTGCTTTTCCTTATTTCAAATTTTTCATATTTTTTTCTATCAGTCCATTCAACCTTTATTTCGTCAATTTTTGCAAGAGAAGGTTTTTTATTTTTCAAAAATTCAATGAACTTTTCGATATCCTCTTTGCTTCCTTCCACTTCTATCTCCACGCCTGCATCTCCTAGATTCAAAACATATCCTTTCAGATTTAGATGAGAAGCCATTCTATAAACAAAGGGGCGGAAACCAACGCCTTGAACAATGCCATTTACTTTTATTCTCGCAAGCACAAGGAAAAATGTTTTGCATATAATAATTTTGGCGATGGTTTTCAGACAACAAAACACTTTCGTCTATAACTTCATTAACTTCATAAAATCTTTATTCTCCTCTTCTTTTATTTTTATGCCAAAATTTGTTATTAAGAAAGATGGGAAGAAAGAAGAATTCATTCCAGAAAAAATTGTTGTCGCTGCCATTAAAAGCGGGGCCACACCAGAAATAGCAAGAAATATTGCGAAAAAAGTTGAAGCAATAGATAAGGAGGAGATTGAAAGTAAAGAAATAAGGGAAATTGTTTTACACGAATTGGGAAGTGTTAATCCAAAATGGCGGGAAAGATGGCTATCATATGATAAGCAGATAAAGAGACTTTACAAACATTACAGGGATGGATTGTACGAATAATTCTCTTTTTCTATCTCTTTTTCTCTTCGCCGAGCTTATTCAATATCTTTTCCACTATTTCTATGAATGCTTTGCTTGCCTCGCTATTTTCTTCCACAAAAGGCTTTCCAATATCGCCACCAATAACAATCTTCTCATCTATCGGGATTCTGCCAAGAAAATCAACTCCAAGCTCATTAGCTGCTATTTCGCCGCCGCCTATCTTAAATAAATTTATTTCTTTGCCACAATGTGGACATTTAAACCCACTCATATTTTCTACAATGCCGAGTATATGCATGTTTAACTGTCTGGCAAAATTTACTGCTCTTCTGCTGTCCAGCAAAGCAACGTCCTGAGGAGTGGTAACAACAATGGCATTACTTTGCTTTATAATTTGCGCTATACTCAGTGGCTCGTCTCCTGTACCAGGGGGCAAATCAACAATCAGGAAATCCAGATTGCCCCACTTTACTTCTCCAATAAATTGTTTTATTGCCGTCATTTTTAATGGACCCCGCCATATTACCGGCATATCTTTGCCCAGCATGAAGGCAAGAGAAATAACCTTTAAATGTGGTGCTGCCTTAATTGGCTCCATGCCTTCTTCATCACCATAAATGCTTTCATGCTCCACGCCAAGCATTTTTGGCACATTTGGACCATGTATATCTGCATCAAGCAATCCAGTTTCATATCCTTTC
>JAPDJQ010000095.1 GCA_029259015.1 Thermoplasmatota archaeon
TAATCTGAAAATAAATTGCTAAAAAATTAAAGTAACGCTACTCTTGTAATGACTTTTTTATTTCGCTTACGAAGTTTCCAGCACCCTTTCCAATCGTCGTATTTGAGGGATTATAGTTCCAGAAAGTTTTTTAACCAATTTTGATGAATTTAAAGAAACTCATAGAGGAAGCTTGAGTTGTTTGAGAGAGAAAGGACATTTTGGTATAGTGACGTATATTTAAACTTCTTCAACGATGAGAACTATAAAAATTCTTTCGGAGTTTCATTCTGTTTCTCACACAGTGATATGGAAGTGGATAAAGAAGTTTGAAAAAATTACCTATTTCGACTGAGGAAAAAACGAAGAAATCTACGTCTTTTCAGCTGTAGACGTTGATAGAAATGAATCAATTCTTATGAAGGTTTACGCTACAAGGAATTACTTAACAGCGAAGCCCCTCATCAAAGAAGTCTTAAAATATTATGGAAAATAAACCAAAATTTGTTGTTGATAAAGCTTCTTGACTGAAAAAAGCTATTGAAAACTCAAATCTGGAATTTAAACACGAAACCTTTTGGAAGGAGAAGTCTTATTGAAGGGTTTTAAGCTCTTTCAAACAGAGAATTAAGATATTCTTTTGCTCAATTACACCTAGAACCTGTTTTGCAAGCTGTTCATGCTCTACTATAATCCCTGAAGTGGTTAAGTTTATAGGGTTCGATAACTTTTTCTAACAAATTTCGAAAAAGTTATTAATAATGTTATACTAATTACTATAAAGAGGTGAAAAAGTATGAAGAACTTGCCAAAAATTGTGACATTGGTTGTGGCAATAGCCATAATAGCTACTAGTTTTGCTGGTAGCTTATCCTATCAACCAATAGCTAAACAGACCACGATAAAAATTATCGACGCGGCTGGAAGAGAGGTTGAGGTTCCTAAAAAAGTTGATAGAATTGTTGCTGTAGGGCCAGGAGCGTTGAGACTAATTGTTTATATGAATGCAACCGATAAAATCGTCGGTATTGAAGATTGTGAAAAGAAGTGGAAAAGTGGTAGACCATACAGTTTGGCCCATCCAGAATTCCAGCAGCTCCCATCTATTGGACCTGGAGGACCAAAAGGGATAGAAGCTGCAGCAGACCCTGAAAAAATCATAAAACTCCATCCAGATGTGATATTTACAACTTATGGATCTTGGGGCAATCTTCAAACGGTTGAAAAATTCCAGCAGAAGGTTGGTGCTCCCGTTGTGATTATAACGATGGGGAAACTAAAAACTTTTGAGGATGAAGATCTCTTTAAATCGTTGAGAATCATAGGAAAAATCCTGGGAAAGGAAGAGAGGGCTGAAAGAGTTATTGAATTCATTGAGAGTTGTGTAAATGACCTCGATAACAGAACGAAGGATACACCAAACGAGAAGAAGTTAACTGCCTACGTTGGTGGGATAGGATATAGAGGGGCACACGGAATATTTAGTACTGACTCTTTCTATCCTCCATTGCAAGCAATCCATGCAAATAACGTTGCCAAGCAGTCTGGTAAAGAGGGGCATCTGTTCATAGACAAGGAGACTCTAATTAAATGGAATCCTGATGTGATATTTATTGATGAAGGGGGCTTAGAACTTGTTAAGCAGGATTACGCTAAAGAGCCAGACTTTTACAATTCGCTTAAAGCCTTTGAAAATGAGCAAGTTTATGGAGTTTTGCCCTTCAATTACTACTGGACGAACATTGGTACCGCTTTAGCTGATTCTTATTACATGGGAAAAGTGCTCTACCCAGATAGATTTAAAGATGTAAACCCAGAAAAGAAAGCAGACGAAATATACACATTCTTGGTTGGAAAACCAGTTTACGAGCAAATGAAAAAGGATTTCGGTGGATTTAAAAAACTAAGCTTTGAAAAATAGTTTCAGGTGAGAAAAATGATTCTAGAGCCCAATAAAAGGGAGAACTTCATCCCAATGCCAGTGGTTTTAATCTCCACAATCGACAAAGACGAGGTTAGGAATGTCGCCCCTTATGCAGACGTAATGCCGATACTTAGACCTTGGGATTTGATTGCAATAGCATCTTGGATCAAGAGGGATACCCTAACCAACATCAGGGAAACAAAGGAGTTTGTGATAAATGTCCCAACTGTAGACATGGTTAAAGAAGTGATGATTACTTCAAGAAATTATCCTCCAGAGGTTGATGAGTTCGAAATAGCAGATCTAAAACCTCATCCATCAAAGAAAGTTAAACCACCGGGAGTTGAAGGATGCGTAGCGTGGATGGAGTGCGTTTATTGGAAGAGTGGTGAACTTAGAAGTTAACGATGAATATCTCAACCAAAATGGCGATCTAGACTTCGAGAAGGCAAAGCCCATTTTGGTCGTGTGTGGCAATAAGGGAATGTACTATGCCACTCCAAAATAGACAGGAGACTATAGAGAATACTCAGAGATGTTTTTGAGTAAAGTTGATCCTCTATCGGAGAGGTAAGGTTTGAGAAAATGAAAGATAAAACATGGGTGATTAGACCAATTGGAGTAATACATACTCCATATAAAGTGATGGGAGATGCACCGCATCAAGGAAGGTTTTCTGAGGAGATTTGTGAAATAGAGATTTTCAGGGAATATGAGAAGGGATTAAAAGATATAGAGACATGCTCTCACCTTATAGTCCTTTACTGGTTAGATAGATCAGATAGGAGCGTATTACAAGGATGCACACCCCACGACAGCGAAATTCACGGAGTATTTGCGACAAGATCTCCAAATAGACCAAATCCAATTGGATTCGCTGTCGTTGAATTAGTTGAAAAGGAAGAGAATGTCTTAAAAGTTAGGGGCCTCGATGCTCTTGATAATTCTCCCCTCCTCGACATAAAACCATACTCCTCCGAACTCGATGCTATTTTAGGAGCAAAAATAGGTTGGTATGAAAGGACTATGCAGAGGTGTGTAAAATGAAAATTCTAGTATGTGGTAAAGGTGGTTCTGGAAAGAGTACGATATCAGCCTTACTTGCAAAATCCATAGCAAAAAAAGGCTATGAAGTTTTGGTTATAGATGGAGATGAATCAAATTTTGGATTATACAAGCATCTTGGAATAGAACCTCCAAAAGAACTCATGGAGTACTTTGGTGGAAAGAAGAATGTTATCGAGAAACTTTTAAGTGCGCTAACTGAAAAAAAGCCAATCAACCTCTTTGAAAAGTCTTTAAGAATTGAGGATGTTCCAAAAGAGTATTTATCAAAAAAAGATGGAATAAGTCTCCTTATAGTCGGGAAAATTAAGGAGTTCAGTGAGGGTTGTGCATGTCCAATGGGAGCTTTGCTAAGGGAATTTCTCAAAAATCTTGAACTTAACGAAAGAGAATTTGTAATTGTTGACACTGACGCTGGCGTTGAGCATTTTGGAAGAAGTGTCGAAGAAGGGTGCGATATTATACTATTCGTTACTGACCCAACATACGAATCTCTGATGCTTTTGAAGAAGACCGAAGAGATGGTCGGTAAAGCTGAGAAGAAGTTCTATCTCATTTTAAATAAGGTTGATAAGAGTAGCGAAGAGATAATGTTTAGCCATGTCGATAGTAAAAAAGTTGTTGCAGCAATTCCACTCAAAAGAGAGATTTTTGAAGCATGCTTAAAAGGGGAGGAACTTAATTTAACGTTTCCAGAACTTGAGGCACTCACAGAATTCCTAATAGAAAGTAGGAGGTGAGGTTTATAGAGATAACAAGAAGCTTTCGGCTTTGCTCATGCCTTTTGTTTTTAGTATCTTTAGTGCTGGGTGTAGTGGCAAAAGAGAACTCCAGAAACAAGAAAGTTTACGATTTTAAGAGTACTAACTTGGAAACACATACTATTTCAGAGAAATACAGAGAATACATAAAAAAGAAGATGTTATTTGGTTTCTTCTTAACTTTGACTCTATTCTTAGCTTCGATTTACTCGCTGTGCGTTGGAGATTATTCACTCTCGATTAAGCAAGTCTTCAACACAATACTCGGAAATGGCAACGCACAATCGAATCTAGTTATTTGGAATATTCGCTTACCAAGAATCTTTGCTGCAATAGTGGTTGGTGCAGGGTTATCAGTGGCTGGAGCAGTTATGCAATGCATTTTGAGAAATCCACTAGCCTCACCATACACAATTGGAATTTCGCATGGAGCCATGTTCGGTGCTGCGTTAGCAATAACGATGTTCGGTTTTGGAGGAGCTGAAAGCATAGGAAGAGTTTTCGTCAGCAATCCCTATGCCGTAACATTTTTCGCATTCTTGGGTGCTTTAATTGGCGTTATTGTAATTTTAATCCTCGCAAGATTAAGGGGTTTAGCACCTGAAGCGATGATCTTAGCCGGAGTTGCAATGGGTTCTCTGTTTACAGCCGGAACTATGCTCATCCAGTACTTCGCAAACGAACTGCAATTGGCAGCAATAGTCTATTGGACGTTTGGCGATCTAGGCAGACCTCTCTGGAAAGACAACCTTGTAATGTTTGGCATCGGAATTCCAGCGTTTGTATACTTCATCTACAAAAGATGGGATTACAATGCGTTAGAAAGTGGAGAAGAGACAGCAAAATCATTGGGTGTAAACACTGAAAGAATAAGGCTGTTTGGTATGCTCATCGCTTCGCTAATAACTTCAGTCTGCGTAGCTTTGGTCGGAATAATCGGATTTATAGGCTTAATCTGCCCCCATATGACCCGTCTTGTAATAGGCGGTGATCACAGATATTTAATCCCGATTTCTGGTTTACTTGGTGCTACACTTCTGCTCATTTCAGATACGTTTGCAAGAACGATAATATCTCCCATTGTTTTGCCAGTTGGAATAATAACATCATTCATGGGCGCTCCGACCTTCTTATACCTTTTAATCAAATTACATGGGAGGTGGTAGTATTATCCTTGAAGTTGATGGCATAGAATTCAGTTATAAGAGCATTAAAGCTTTGAAAAATGTGAAGTTTAAGGTTAAGGGGGGAGAGATAACTGCAATTTTGGGTCCAAACGGAAGTGGCAAATCAACGCTTTTGAAATGCATAGCCAGGATTTTAAAGCCAAAAAAAGGTGCAATTTTGATAGAGAAAAATAACTTACTAAACCTCGACTCCAACGAAGTCGCTAAAATGGTCGGTTATGTTCCTCAAAACTCTAATGGAAATTATATGACGGTTTTTGATGCATTACTCTTGGGGAGAAAGCCACATATAAAGTGGAACGTTAGCGAGAAAGACGTTGAAATAGTCTCAAGGGTTTTAAGGCTTATGAATTTGGAGAAATACGCTTTGAGGTATACAAACCAGCTTAGCGGTGGAGAATTGCAAAAAGTAATAGTTGGAAGGGCGTTGGTTCAAGAACCGAAGCTTCTACTCTTAGATGAGCCGACGAGTAATCTTGATCCAAAAAATCAGATAGAAATTATGAAAATCATAAGGGATGTTTCAAAATCACAAAATATTGCATCCATTCTAGTTATGCACGATTTGAATCTAGCATTGAGGTTCTCAGATAAATTTTTAATTCTAAGAAATGGTGAAATACTTGCTGAAGGAGATAAAAGGATAATAACTCCCGAGAACCTTCGAGAAGTTTACGGTGTTGAGGTTGATATAATTGAATATAATGGGTTGCCCATAGTTGTTCCAAAAGACGTCTCGAACTGTTCAAGTTTTGAACGTACTTGCGTAGATACGCCAGTTTTAAACGCCAAAAAAGTTGAGACGACTATTTCCAATTGTTGATTTCTAAACTGGAGATTTGCAAGAATTTAGCATCTTTTATTTCATCAATAGGGTTTCATCGTCTTTTAAGCAAGCCGACTATTTTTTCTATTTTTTCTTTTAATAGAGTTTTGTAGAAAAGTGTAGTTCAAACAACGAGATCCTTGACTATCAGGTCATATGATGAACAAGAAATCCAAAAATCCACAAAAATCCAAGTATCTCCCACGAGAATATTTTAAATCCTGCATATGAAGCATGAACTAGGATCTAATTAGATGTAATTTTTTTGGTGCTGTTACATCTTCCTTGGAAATTAAAAAGGGCAGGGATTTAACCCCACCCTCTGTGCCTACGCTAAAAGTCGAAATCCCAGCAATGACGCTGACGATGGAATGCAATAAAAAGACAACATGTTGGACTTCCGCTTTTAAATACTGGGTAGAGGTGTTGGCATGGGGAGCGGAAGCCTGTATGTGGGAATAGATGGGCACAAGAACTTCTCTCTCCTTTGTACTATGACAAAGGAGGGAGAGATAATTGAGGAGAAGAAAGTAAGGAACGAGGAAATAGAGAAAATAATAGAGGAACTGGGATTGGACAATCCAATAGTAGTAATAGAACCAACAACCACTACTTACCCACTTATAAGACGGCTGAGAAAGAAAACAGAGATAAAGTTGGCTCATCCACAAAAACCAAAGTTATAGCAGAATCGAAGAAGAAGACGGACAAGATAAATGCCAGGGTTTTAGCTGATCTGGCAAGAACGAATTTCCTACCAACTGCTTATATTCCTCCAGACGAAATAATAGAACTAAGAGATGTAGTTAGGGAAAGAGTGAGGCTGAAAAAGTTGTCAACTTCAATAAAGAACAGAATCCACTCAATTCTTATGATTTGATTGAAGGAATAATAATACAATAACCCGTTCCGTCTGAAGGCATAAAATTCCTCAAATCATTAAACGATAGAAGAATTAATCGCTATCTGAGAATTTTCAATACCATAAACGAAGAAATAAAGGAAATAGATAAGGAAATAAGAGAAAGATGCATTGAAAATGAAGAAATCATGATTTTAACAACTATTCCAGGAATAGGCTACTTCTCAGCTCTTCTCATATACGCTGAAATAGGAGACATCAACCGCTTCCCAAACTCCAAAAAATTGTGCAGCTATGCTGGATTAGTTCCAACAGTTAGGCAATCGGGAAACAGAGTAATCAGAGGAAGAATAACTAAGGAGGGTAATGGACTCTTAAGATGAGTATTGGTTCAATGTGCTTTAGTAGGCAGTAAGAAAAGATGAAAGATTCAAGGAATTCTACAACAGAATTAAACAAAGAAAAGGATCTCAAAAAGCTATAGTAGCTACGGCAAGAAAACTGTTAACGGTTGTTTACGCTTGCTGGAAAAGACAGAACTCCATACGGTGGGGGATGAAACCCGAGTAAAATCTAGGAATTAGATTAAGGATTAACCTGTTAAAAAGACTGGGTTAAATTCCCCTACCGAACGACTAGTTGAAGTGAGAGAACCTCGAATGGTAGAGTGTCAATTAACTTGTAGGTAAACTTTAGCTTGCTTGTTACCATCTTATACCTAAGGAAACAAAAATTAAACTAAAAATTTATATTGTAAAGTTTAACTTTGATAAATGTAAGGCTTAAAGCTCTCAGCAATGCTAGTAATAGCAATAGTCTCAATCTCTTTTGCATCGATTTTTATCGTTTTAGCCAATGCTCCCGGGCCAGTTACAGCGTTTTGGAGGCTTATATTTTCAATATT
>JAPDJQ010000052.1 GCA_029259015.1 Thermoplasmatota archaeon
GTAACGAGATCTTTCGTCAAAGAAGTGCTAAAATACTGGGAACAAGCCTAAATTCGTTGTAGATAAAGCTCCGTGGCTCGTTGAGGCTTTAAAAAGCCTTGATTTGGAATTCGAGCACGAAGGGTTTTGGGAGAAGAAGCTTGGTTGAATCAGTATTTAGTTCGTTTAAACAACGAGTAAAGATATTCTTTTGTTCCATTACGGCTAAAAATCCTGTTAGATGTTGGAATCTGTTCTAGCTGTTCATGTGGTACTACAATCATTTGAGGTGGTGTCTGTGTTAAGTGGACAGGTCTCTAAGTTTCTATAAGCTTTAGCTTGTATATAGATGCTGTTCAAAATAAAAAACAAGCGATGACAAAATACAATCAACACGCTTTTCCAATTTAATTATTATTTTAATTATTTTTGAAATAATTGGGTTTATTCTAATATTAGAACGCAGCTTTTGAGCATGTTTTTTTGAGAATTAGGTATCGCAATAGAAATAGTTGTTGATAGAATTTTTTGATATACTTGCAGAAATTAGAGATGAGAAATGCAAACATAAACGTTTAAACACCTAGTTAAAGAGTTTTTCAAGGTTTGAAGATACAAGAAAGAGAATCTTGGAATGAAATCCCTTTCAACAAATCTTTATTTTCAATGAATCTTTTAGTTTTAGTTTAAAGTTTAAATTTACTACCATCTCTGTTAATCTCTGTGTGGAATGAATTCTAGAAAACTCTTAAAAATTCTAGCCTTATCTCAATTAGCGGTGATAGCGTGAAAGATAAAAAAATCTTAATGATAATAATTGACGGCGTTTCTGACAGACCAATTGATGGTAAAACACCACTAAGCGAGGCTTACACGCCTAATATGGATAAAATTGCATCTCTTGGAATTAATGGCATTATGGATACAATTGCTCCAGGTATTAGGCCAGGCAGCGATACAGGACATTTAGCATTGTTGGGTTACGACCCTTTTAAATATTACACTGGAAGGGGTCCAATTGAAGCTGCAGGAGCTGGAATAGAACTACAACCCGGAGATATTGCATTTAGAGTTAATTTTGGAACAGTTGAAGGGAATGGAAATGTTTTTGATAAAATTGTGATCGACAGAAGAGCAGGAAGGATTAACGAAACCCAGCCTTTGGTAAATGCAATCATGCAAAATGTAAAATTAGATGTTGACTTTATCTTGGCTAAAGGCAGTGGTCACAGAGCGGCTTTAGTTCTTAGAGGTAATAAACTTTCAGATAAAATTACTGACACAGATCCGAAAGTTATTGGGAAAAAAGTAAAGAAATGTAGACCATTGGAAGATGACGAAAAAGCAAGGTTTACTGCAGAAATTGTGAATGATTTTATGGAAAAAACTCATAGAATTCTTGAAAACCATCCTTTAAATAAAGAAAGGGGAAAAAAGGGATTGTTGAAGGCTAACGTTTTACTTTTGAGAGGTGTAGGAAAAGCTGTGCATATACCTACTTTTAGAGAAAAATATGATATGAGTTTAGCGGTTATATCGGGTACAACGTTAATTAGGGGGATTGGTAAGATTTTGGGCGGTGATTTAATAGACGTAAAGGGTATGACTGGTAGTAAAAACACGAACATCAAGGGAAAAGTTGAAGCTGCAATTAGATGCTTAGACAAGTACGATTTTGTTTTACTACATTTTAAAGCTCCAGATGAATTTGGACATGATGGTGATTTTAACGGAAAGAAAGAGTTTATTGAGAGAATAGACAGGGAATTAGAACCCATATTGAATTTAGACTTTTCAAGAATATGTTTAATTCTGACTGGAGATCATTCAACGCCGGTAATGGTCAAAGAACATACGGCAGATCCCGTCCCTGTTATAATTCTTCACGAAGGAGTTAGAGTTGATGAAGTTAAGCGATTTTCAGAGTTTGAAGCCTATAAGGGTGGTTTGTGTAGAATTCACGGAATGGACTTAACAAACATAGCCTTGGATTTAATTGATAGAGCAAAGAAGTTTGGAGCTTAAAATATCTTATTTTTCAAATTTTTGACCTTTAAGCCTAGTTAACAACCTCAAGTAATCAGTCAGAATATACTATCACAGACTTAAGAAAGTTCTAAAGCGACCAAGAAAGAAGGAAAGAAGACTTATTGCTATAAATGAAACAAAATTAAAGCTGGAAAACAATCAGATATTTGTTTGGACAACTATAGATGTTGATACTGATGAATGTTTGTAATGGGCTTCTGAAGGTAGAACAAGCTTTCATGCTTATGTTTTCCTCAGAGAAGTCCTGAAATACTGGAAAATAAGCCAGAAGTTTGCAAAGGTTGGGTTTAAAAATACAGGCATGAGACTTGGCTAAGGAATGCTGTTGAAAGATTCTTTTTCAGACTTAAAGAGAGAACTAAAAAGTTTTGGAACAGATTTCCATTCAAAAGTTCTTTTGACTCCGTTCAGAGCTGGCTAGATAGTTTTATGGCATTTGATAGTTACTGAAAGTGGTTTATCTTGACAGCTTCTCGAGATTGAAGCCAGATATAATTGTTTCTACAAATGCTAAATTTTATATGATATAGCCTAAGAAGTAAGAACATGGGTAATTGGTTCTACGTTATCAGAAAAGCAAAGTCTGATGAACTAGAAAAGTTAATAAAAAAGTTGACTGCCGTATTCGATGGATTTTTAATTGGAAGTACCGTACTTCTTGAGTCGAAAATCAGCGAGTTTAAACGAATTACAAATAATTTATCGAAGGATGGAGTAAACAAACCACTAATAGCGGATTTAAAGTTAACTTATAATGAAAAAGAAGAGATAAATTCAACTATGCAGATTTTATATGATAATAGTCTAAATGGTATTACAATTTGGGGATTACTCGATAGAGAAATCATAAGTTACTATACAAAATTCTCTAAAGATTTCGAAGTTTATGCTTACTTGGGAAAAACGGATGTACCCTATTCTATAATTGAGAAAATTCCAGAACTAAAGGAGGCAGGATGTGACGGAATAATTCTTTCTTTTAACTTTATCTCAGAGATAAATAAGATTAAAGAAAAGATAAAAACCGCAACGCAACTATACTTATGCGCAGACGGAGATGAGAACATACTAATTCCGCTCAATTGCTAAAAATCTCAAAGATTAATATAAGATTAAAATAAGTTATGTTAAACTATGAAGCTGACATGGTTGACATAAGGGTCCTAGTGGAACGCCATATTCTTGACTTAACTCTTTTGCACGGTTATATACGTCTACTAAAAATTTAAAATTTGGAGGAGGGCGTTTAGATAGTAGCGAACCACTTAGGGGGCGAAAACAACTAAGTTTAGGTATTATTCCATGAGAAAGCAAGTATTCCACACCCTTAATCGTGGAATTAAGGGATTCAAGCCCAACTACTAGGCAAGAACTTACTTTCAAGTCTCCAAATACTTCTACTGCATAATTAAGCATTTTGAGATATAATTCTCTTAAATTATATTTTGCTGGGATTACTTCTTTAGCAATTTTTTCGTCAAATACTTCTAAATTAAAGCTTATTTCATCCAACCCAGAATAATAAAGCAAATCTATATATTTTTTTGATCTAGGGGGACATGGATTTAAGTGAACATTTACGTTAAATAATTCTTTTATTTCGCTAATAATTTTAGCAAATCTACTAAATCCATTATCCAATCCATCTTGGGCACCGCTGTTTAGATATATATGTTTTGCAGGTAATACGGGATCACTTAAGGCAGCTTCAACTGTTTCAAGAATCTGTTTTGAAGTTTTTATAGGGATCTCGTTTTTCTTGGTAAGACCGATGGCACAAAATTTGCACCTCAGCTTTTTATCATTCCAAAATATGCAATTATTATTTAAGCATATACTTAATCTGTCAGCACGGATACTACCAATTTTTTTAAATGGGACTCCATCTGAAGTGTAATAACTATAAAGCAGGGGGCGGGGAGGAATTAGTATTTCTGCTAATTTTTCGCCATTCTTTTTTAATACGAATTTTCCATCCTCTTCATCAACTAAAAATGGTGCCGCACTAGTAGGTTTTGTATCAATAGGGGCATTCACCCAAATATTGTTGGGTAGAATAATATCCAACCCATTAGATAATCCAGAACGCATGTTTAATTGTTCTTTGATACTTTTACCCAGTTTACTTTTTATTTTGTTGCTTAACCTCACACCCTTACTAAAAATTTCAAATTTTAAATATTTTGTTTTGGTTACATTCATATCTGATTACCTCCATCCTCCAAACTTTGTATAACCTTTGTTAGATTTTCCCTTAGTGTCTTCCAACCCTCCTTATCATCTGAATACTTAAAATAGCGGAGATGCCTCAAATCAAAGGGCACATCATCTTCATTTTGAGTTATAATTATAACATTTTTTCCTAAAGTGTGGGCAATTCCTAATTCATAAAAAACATTTGCGTTTCGTCCTGTAACGTCAGCTACAATTATCTCCGCTCTGTTAATAAACTCCCAAATTTGTTCTATCACTGGGCCAAGCTTAAAAATATCATTAGCTTTTACCACTCGAAAACCCAATTCCTCTAAGGTCGGCTTAATGTGCTCATTGAAAATGCGAACAAAGGGAGGTCTAAATGGCATAAGTACGAAGCAAAGGTCTTTCTCAGCTTTAATATTTCGGCTCTTAAAAATAGGTCGTACAAATAGGCCATTAATTGTTCGAGATATATCCTCTTTAATTTTTGCAAAATTTATATTCAAAAACAAGTTTTCTATGCTTGTTATAAAAATTTCCTTATTTTCGAGTTCGGTGGGGAGTCTTTCTAAATTTGCAGTTTCAGCATCCTTACGTAATTCACTAGGTTCGTAAAACAAGGGATCAAATTTAGTTAGCAATGCTAATAATGCTTTAACTCTTGCTTTCTCTGAAGCCGCCCATTCTGGATTTATTTTTTCCTCTATTTTTATTTTCTTATCATAAAATTTTTTAACAACTCGTCTGACGTATTCCTGTTTTGAAGTAGCTAATAACATCCATTGTTTCTCTAATTCTCTACGATCAAATTTAATTTCTTGGTAAATCATACTGATAGACTCTAAAAGATACTCTCTTGCAGCATTTACATTCCCTTTTTTAGAAGATATAAAAATACTCCAAATATAATTTAAAGTCCCTTGGTTAAAGTCCAGCTGTCTAGATATTTCTAAAAATCTCTCAACCTCCTCAAACTCTTCTGCTTCCATTTTATTCCATGCAACTCTACCATAAGCTCTGGCTGCCCAAGCTCTTTCTCCTAATTTCCTGAAGTTTTCAGCTGCCTCTAAAAATAATTCTACCGCATCACTCCAATGTCCATAGTTAGATTTACCTTTAGCCTCTTCATAGAGTTTTTTAGCATCCTCAAAATTAGGTTTCACTTCATTTACCATTGTAGCATCTGTATTATTCTATTTTTTTAAGCTTAACGATTTTACTTTTTCTAGAAGTAAAATTATATGTGATGCTTTTTTAACACATTAATGTAAGACAGATTCTTCTTTAACCTCCCTTAATCGCTCTTGAAGTGTTAAATACATTTCTCTGGCCTTTTTCTTTGGATCGGGAGCAGTATATATACTTCTTCCAATTATCTCGTAATCTGCACCAGCAAGTATAGCATCACCTACTTTTCCACCTTGTGCACCAATACCGGGGGATATTATTATCATATCAGATCCCACTATTTCTCTGAATTTTTTCACTCTCTGTGGCTTAGTAGCGGGTGCAACAATGCCAGTTGCTCCAAGCTCTTTGGCAACTCTAGCAATCCTTTCCGAAACTTGAGTCAGTAATTCTCGATTTAGAAAATAATCTGCATCATCATGGGACATTTCAGTTACAACATACGTTTCGACTCCAAACTTATCTGCCAGTTTAATACATTCCTCTAAGGTCTTTCGTCCTACAAAACCGTGCAAGGTTACAGCATCAGCATCCTTATCTATTGTTTCCTTCATTATTCTTTTACTTATTTCAGGTATGTCGGCTATTTTAAAACACGCTAGTACTGGTAATCCAGTAATCTCCTTGATTTTTTCTATAACCCAAGAACCGTTTCTTATTATCATTGGGTAAGAAATCTTTATCATTTCCACGTAATCTTTGACATCAACAGCTATCTTGAATGCCTTATCAATATCTTCTACATCTAGTGCATGAATAATGCCTTTTCCCCTCATACCTTTACCCCATCATCTTTTATTCTCATTCTCCAATATATATATGGTTTTTGAGTTTTCTTTTTTACTTTTCCCTCAGCTTCAAGAATGCTTAAATATTTTGAGGCTGTTGTAGTTGAAATTGATGCTTTTTTGCAATTTCTTTAATATATGTCTCTCACTTCTTCCAGTATTTTTAATATTTTCCATTTAATTTTTGTTCTCATTCATCTTAATCATTTTGGTTAACTATTTTGCCAAACTTATTACTTAACTTTTTATTACTAAAAGCGCATAAAAAGATTGTAATCGAATGTCAGGTGCGAGCGGTTTGGCTTTAAAGTTTTACTTTTAAATTGTTGGACATATCCACATTAGCATAGAACTATAAAATACTGAAAATATGTTAAGTGTAAAAAATTGTAAAAGAGCTAAAAGTATTTAATGGGGAACAAAGCACCTTAGGAAATAAAAGTGTATTTAGTATAGCAACATACATTCAAACATCTTCAGTAAGAAAGATTGCTAGAATTTTGTCAGAGCTCTATCCTGTTTTAAAAAACATCAATATGGAACTGGGTGAAGAAGTTTGAAGAGAAACTACTTATTACAACAGAGAGAGAACGGAGAAGTCTTGTGGAAATAGATTAAACGGTTATCAAAGCAAGGAAGAAGCGTTATTACGTCTATTCCGCTGTAGATGTTGAGAGAAACGAGTCAATTCTGATGAAAGTTTATACAACGAGGAATTATTTAGTTACTAAGTCCCTTATCAAAGAAGTGCTTAGATACTGTGAGAACGAACCTAAATCCATTATTGATAGCTCTTTGGTTGATTGATGTTCTGAAAAGCTTGAATTTAGAACTTGAGCATCAAACCTTTGCAAAGGAGTTTGGTTGAATCGGTGTTTTCTTCGCTAAAACAAAGGATTAAGATATTCTTTTGCTCAATTAGCTGTTTAAATCCTGTAGGGAATTAGAATTTGTTCTGTAAGTTGTTTATGCTTTATTATAATTGGTTGAGGTGGTGTTTATGTTAAGTGGACACGTTAAAAATGAAGAAAAGAAATCTAATTGTAATATGATGGAACTGAAATTAATTTTGTCATCTAGAAATGCAGAGATGGGGTATCGTATTTATAGCGTATTTAATTTTGTATTAGAAAGTGGAGGTAGCTTTAAAACTCATTTTAAGAAATTTTGTTAATAGGGGTTTTCGTTTGGAATGGGAAAACAATTAAGAATTTCTTTTCCATATTAAGCATAAAAATAGTACAATGAATTTTCATTTAATCTCCTCCCTATAATTGCTTAGAGATGGTTAGAGAGTTTGCATTT
>JAPDJQ010000124.1 GCA_029259015.1 Thermoplasmatota archaeon
ATGCTCGAAACAGATTATCTCGATGATTTAAAACGCCCTGGAGCAGTTTTAGATTTAAAAACAATACCAAGAAAGTTGAATAAGTTGCTGCAGCAAGAAATACTGAATGAGGAACAGGCTATAGTAATAAATAAGGACAATCCTGAGAAAATTTATGGTATATCCTTAGAATAATGCTGCCGCAGGAACAACTAATTCTTTTCCACAATTTTTGCATACATAGTACACTCTACCATTAAAATTATGATGCATCATCTCGCCCCCACACTCCGGGCACCTTTTATTCGCTATCATTTTGCTAACCTTTTGCTAATAAATATATTTTTTATATATATAAAATTTTCGCCAACGTTATAAAAAGATTGTATATTACATCCAATGGTTGACAGACCCTCATTCGACGAATATTTCATGAAGATAGCACAGGTTATTTCCACACGCTCCACCTGCCTTAGAAGACATGTGGGGGCAGTCATTGTAAAAGAAAATCATATTTTATCAACAGGCTATAATGGTGCACCAAAAGGTTTCAAGCATTGTGAAGAAGTTGGATGTGTGAGAGAGCAGCTGAATGTGCCCGAAGGACAAAGACATGAGTTATGCCGGGGGTTGCATGCAGAACAAAACGCGATAATACAGGCCGCTGTTTTTGGTGTGTCGATAAAAGGTGCTACGATTTACACAACTCATTTTCCGTGCAGCGTGTGCTCCAAAATGATAGTGAATGCAGAAATAAAAGAAGTTGTTTACCTTCATTTTTATCCTGATGAGCTTTCGCAAAAAATTCTGGAAGAAAGTAATATAAAGGTGAGAAGATTAGAGGTGCAATGGAAATAAGGGAAAAAACTCTCATCCTGATAAGAGATGTACTCGTATCTGTAGGGATAGTCGGTATTATACTTGCGGCTCTATGGGGATACACTGGACAGTTTCCACACTCCCCAATGGTTGTTGTAACATCTGGCTCAATGATGCACGATAATGCACCATTTGGCAGAATAGGAACCATAGACCCCGGAGATTTGGTGCTCGTCAAAAAAATCAGAGGTAAAGATGATGTAATAACGAGAGGGCCATCGGATAATCCTACAACGAGGCATCGCACTTATGGTGATTATGGGGATGTCATAATATATTATCCCATGGGGAACAAGGACAGAGTGCCAATTATTCATCGGGCAATTTGCTGGGTTGAAAAAAATCCAAATGGAACTTATACTGTAGAGGAATATGGAATCTATAATGCTCCATCCATAACAATTCCAGAATTGCATTTAAGCAATTACAAGCCAAAAAATAGCGGATTTATAACAAAAGGAGATAATAACGAGTATCCAGACCAGATCCCAAATGGGGGCATATGTGAACAGCCTGTTAAGCCAGATTGGATAATAGGGAAGGCAAGAGGAGAAGTGCCATGGTTTGGCCTCATTAAGTTAATGATATTTGGTAATGGCATGGGATATACTGGAGAGGATGCAGTGAAAATAGGAAAAGCTGTTGCTCCAAAAGATGAATGGATCTGCCTGGGCATTTCCTTACTCATATTAATTGGTGTACCAACAGGCTGGGATGCGTACAACTTCTACAAGAAGTGGAAATCAAAGAAGCTTGGATTGTAAAGGCGGCTTGTAATTTTTCAAATTGGGCATTGCTTCGTCTTTCTCAAGTACTTCCTTTATTTTCATTGGAGCGGAAATCTCTATTTCTCTTGTTCTTCCATATCGTCCTTTTGATACAACCCTGGCATTAATTATGCCTAACATGTCAAGCTCAGAGATTAAGTCTGCTACTCTTCTTTGAGTTAAGATATTTACTCCTCCTATTCTGCAGAGATCTTTATAAATATTATATACTTCTCCTGTTGTGAGTCCTTCATAATTTTCTTCCCCAATTATAACTGCCATTAAAACTATTTTTGATTGTATGGGCAATGTGCGAACTATTTCCTTTACTCTATCAAGCTCAATCTTATTTTCTGCCATTCTTACATGCTTTTCTGTAACTTTCTTTTCCCCGTTTCTCTCTGCAATCTCCGCTGAAACACGTAGCAAATCCAGAGCCCTTCTTGCATCTCCATGTTCCTGAGCTGCTAAAGCTGCGCATAAGGGAATTACGTTTTCTTCTAGTGTTCCATCTTCAAAAGCAATTTTTGCTCTTTCTCCGAGTATATCACATAATTCATCTGCTGAGTATGGAGGAAATACAAGATTTTCCTCTCCTAAAGATGACTTTACTCTTGGATCGAGAAATTCTGTGAATTTTAAATCATTGGATATGCCAATTATCGATGTTCTGGCTTTATCTAAATCATAGTTGAGACGGGATAAATTATAAAGAACTTCATCTCCTTTGAGTTTATCAACTTCATCCAGCACAATAACTGCTACACCTTTTGTTCGCTCTATTGCATTTACAAGCCTGCTATATACTTCATCTGTTGGCCATCCCGTAAAAGGCACTCTATCCTCCCACACCTTGATAAAATGGTTGGCAACATTCTGCAAAACTCTATATTGTGTATCCACAATCTCACAATTTATGTAAACAAAATTTGTATTCACCTTGAGCTGTTTACCTTTTTCTACCAGCTGCTTTCCAATAAATTTTGCAACAGCCGTCTTGCCAGTGCCAGTTTTCCCATAAATGAATACATTTGAAGGTGTTTCTCCTCTTAAAGCAGGAGCCAGAATTGCAGCCAGCTCTTTAATCTGTTTTTCTCTATGTGGCAGTATATCTGGCACATATGAGGGACGAAGCACCTCTTTATTTTTGAATATGCTATCAGCGGATACGAGCCCGTGGAATATATCTTTCATCATATTTTTCCTCCCCCAAAAATCTAATACATAATGCAATGCCAGTAAATAAATCTTGTCAGCGATTCATGCATTCCATTTCAATTACGCCACTTTAAAAAACTAATGCAAAAAATTTAAAAAGAAGGGAAAGGGGGTTAGAGTGGTGAATCAACTGGCTCGGGTTCTACCCAGTGCGCTGGGCTATATACTATCAATGCTGGATCTCCGTACAATACTGTCAATGAAAGCAGTGTTAATGAAATTGTTCCGTATATGCTCGTTGGATCTAGAGTTGTAAAGTCTCTGTCAAACTTCCAGAGGTCCATCGATACTCCATCTCCAATGCTGTATCCTTCAATCATTATCCTTCCTTCTATAATTTGATCCCATAAGTCATTGTAACCAAGGAATCCACTTCCGCAGTTACCGTAATAGGCGACGGCTCCATGCTCAAAGTATATGTCTGGACCAAAGTGCCATGCTGTTGTACATGAGCTGAAATGCACCCATGTGCTGTGCATATTTTCCCACAGCTGATCGCACCACTTGAAATGTATTATGTCGTATTGTGATGGCGGCTCGGGATCATACCATGCTCCTCCTGGGCTACGAGGTGTATCGCCATGCCAGTATTCATAACCATGCCATCCATCCTGGCGTATGCCACCCCATTTTGGATGCTGTGAAACACCAGAACCTCCTGTTCCATGGCCTACATAATAGTATGCTGATATGCCATTATTGAATTCATATAGTGTGTTATCCCATATGCAGTGTCCACGATATTCTCTTCCATATCTTGAGAAGTAATCCTTTATGTATCTTGCATTGTATGCATTGAGGCGCTCTCCATTATTTAATGTTATTGGAGTTCCATCAGCAAAATTCATGAGCGTGGATGTTGTGTACTCCTTGTGTGGATTTGCAAATATTATCGCTGGATATAACACGCTTCTTGTAACATAAGCAACCATTTCTGCTGGTGTTATACCAATAAACTGGCCAGCTGTTGATTCATTTCCTGTTATTGCACGTATAAATGGCATTCTTATGTCAATACGAGGCGCGACTATTCCAACATGTTCTCTTCCTTCTCTGTTTAATCCAACACTCTCAATGTATTGTTTAAACGGTTCTGCTGTATTCTTGAACCATCTTAAATGCTGGTCACAGCCTAATGGTGGTAATTCTCCTTCTTTAATATAGTCAATTATTGGTTTTCTTGCTTTAGCCATATGTCCTGTTGAACGACATCCATGATAATAATCACCCAGATATTCATCATATGTCGCTATAGCATCTGCCCAGTGGGCTGCATCCTTCATCTCTCCTATTCTCACTACTGGCGCTCCATGATATGCCGCCAGATAAGCAGCAGGAGCAAAATAGCCTTCTCCAGTAGCAAATGATGTTATTGTGATGTAGTTCTCATCGCTCAACTCATCGATTTTACTTATCACTTCTTCCATTGTTGTTATTCTCTCAACATTGTAATTTGCAGCTAGTTCATTTGCAACAGCATCATTGTTTGCAAGATCTACAAATATAACCTTGTTTACTCCCAAGCTACTCAATGCACTGAGTGTCTCATCTGGCACTCCATCCTCATTTGCATACAGCAATGGAATATGTTTCATTGAAGCTATTACTGCGCCATTTGCTGCAGATAAGCCATATGCCATTCTATCCGGATTGTATTCTCTTATCTCTGCCGTTATATGATAACTGACGCTTCCGCTCATTTCTTCTCTTGGAACAACTATTGCTGTCCACTTGCCTTCCATTGGATGATGCACTTGTGCAGTAAAGGTTGTGTGTGGCTCAACAATGAGATGATCATACTCATATTCATTATGAGACGATTTATTTCCATTCCACTGATGTATTGGCTTAATTTCTGCTCCATTCCAGGAGGGTATATTTGGAGCCATTATATTGCCATATGGATCAACCAGATAAACCCACAGATATGTTGGCTCATCTGTCTCGATGGTGACTGTTAGTGTTGAATCTGAATTTGTCACAGGAATCTTGTAGCGATCGCATGAATATAACTCGATATGCATTAACCAGTCACCTTTTGATGCTGCAGCAGCCGTCCATAAGCCAGGCCATGTAATTGGATAGAATAGTCCTATCCTATCTTCATTGTAAGGCCACCATTTGCTTGCAACCTCTCTGTATTTTGTGTCAATAACTGTTATATCTATATTCTTTCCTCCAGTTTCCAGTAAATCATATCTTATCGCGCCCCATTTCTTTCCAGCAAAGAATGTATACACAACCTGTCCTTCAAATTCTTTAAGTTTTGGACTGTCTCCTCTAATATCCATTACCTTCTTCTGTATGTTCAGAGTTACATCCTTTGATATTACTTCTGTTACCTCATCAACAACATTGCTTCCATCTACCACAACCACTGCTTCTTGACTGCTTTCCCATGCCTTTGTTGCCAGATCAGCAGCAGCCTTTACTGGATCTGCATCCAAGACATATTCTTTTGCTTCCTTGCCAAAATGGCTCAAGTATTCATTCCAGTCTTCGAGCAGATAGCCAGTTGTATCATCTACTGTTCCAAACCAATTTGTTATTGTATCATCACCCTGATAGATTATTGGTGAGACGTATCTCTTGCCGTTTTCAACATAATTTGCTGCTGGAATGGCTGCAATATAAGCATATTCATCTTTATTGCTTGTATCATCATTATTTACAATGATTGTTTGAGCTATTGGAGTGATATCTGGCTGTGGAATTACTGGTGGAGGTGAAACACTTCCTCCAAGGGTCAATGTTAACTTATATGCTCCAGAACCATATTTATAATACAGTATTGGATATTCGTCCCATTTCTCATCAAAACCGGGGAACATGTCTATTTTTATCTTCCATGTTCCGCTCTTGTCTGCTGGATATTCTAATGTATCATCTCCATAATATGTTCCCTGATGCACCAAATTGCCATCTGGATCATAAAGCCATATATTATAGTCAGACATTATTGGAACTTGAACTTCCACTTTTATTCCTTCTCCGGATGATACGCTGAATGCATACCAGTCAACCTGATCATAGTAGCTCAAGAAACCCGAATACTCGCCAGGTGTTATTGTTAATGCCTTATCTGGTGTATCTCCTGCATCTTTGCCAGAGCCTGCATCATTCTGACCCTGCAATTCTATGTCCATTGTATAGTCTCCCTCTCCAGACCCATCTTTGGCATAGATACGAAGATAATATATGCCAGTAGATTCTGCTGTATAAGTGATTTTTTCTGGTGATGTGCCAGAATTTGTTGAAGAAGCGATAACTTCTGCTTTATCGTTTGAAAGTTCTACATCATAGTCATCATCTGGTGTAACTGTTATACTTATTTTCTGTCCTTCGCAAACTGAAAACATATACCAGTCTTCAGTATCACTTGGTGGGGACAATGTACCTGTATTTCCTCTTCCTGGAGTGTTATCTATTGGTTCCATTGGGAATATTGCAAATGATTTCAGAATTCTATCTCCTGCATCTCCATCATATCCCCCATCATGCTGGTCTGAAAGCAAATTCACTGTTATTGTGTAATCAGCCGAGCCTTTTGTTGAAACAACTTCAGCATACCAGTAGCCTGTTTTATCTGCCTTATATGCAATGTATTCAACGAATTCTCCACATGAATACGCTACACCCTTTTGCTCTGGATTGTATAGATACAAATCAACATCATTGTTTGCTTTTACTTCTAGCCTTATTTCAATTCCTTTTGCAACAAAGAATTTATAAATGTCTTTTGTATCTTCAAAGCTAACACTTCCTTTTGCTGTTTCCTTCAGCAATGTTGCGTGTTGAAAATCATTGTTTGGTTCATCTTTCTCATATGCTATGCTAATCACTGGCAAGGCTAAAACCACACAAATTGCTAATACTATCGCCTTTTTCATTTTATGCCTCCAAATCTTAAAGATGGTAATGTTTATAAATTTTTTGTGGGCTCTTGGTTCCTCATAAATTTATGATGATGGGCTTGCTTTCCAAATTAACGAGCGATGACTATCCTAGATTATCCAAAAACATACTTTTTAATTGGGTAATCCTATCCTTTTGTTCTTCATTATTGGTTGTATTCCACACATATAATTTTGAAGTCTGTAACTCAATAATTATTCGGCTAAATCATATTTTGACAAACTACCGCTTTTCAATGCTGTTATAATATTTTTAACGATTTGTTCAAATGGTAATTTCTCCATTCCAATTTCAATAAATCCGCTTATTACATACTCTTTTAATAAATCTTTAGTTCTTTCTTTAGTTAATTTTCTTGCATCATATCTATCAGTATTTTCCGACATACTAATAATGAAAAACAAGTATAAAAAGAAAGAAATTCTATTATGAACAATTTATGGGCCCGGCCGGATTTGAACCGGCGACCATCTGGTTATGAGCCAGACGCTCCACCTGGCTAAGCTACGGGCCCTTCGAAACAAAATATGTTTTGTATATAAAAATTTACTCATATCCTCCTATTTTCAGACTCGGATCTCCAAGCAGAATGAATTCCTGAATTGTCCATTTATCCCCAGGATTTTTTGCCAGATATTTTTCCTGCGCATTGACAAAAACCTCTCCGAGAATATCTGTCTCCTGATAGGATTCAAAGAATTTG
>JAPDJQ010000058.1 GCA_029259015.1 Thermoplasmatota archaeon
GAATCTCTACTTCTTCATCCCAGCATAATAATGATTTTGAACTATATATAGAGGGCGGAGTGGGTTTAACAATTGGGGCGATAAATTATGGAAATCATACTTTGCGAGTAAATTTTACAATAACTGTGGGTATAATAAGGCCTCCTATGAGTGGAGAGTTTTATGTACCACCTGGCCAAGGACATGAACTCAGAATGATAAATCTTTTTTCTTTACCTCTTCCGATAACAGTTACTCTCTCCGCTGAAAATGAAAGCATAACAAGAAATGGCATAGCCATTATGATATTCGTAATATTCTTTGGTTAAATAAACTTGCATCATCTTTAGTTATGCTTTCCGGTATTTCTGGCGAATAAAACATGGGAAAGGCGGTATGCCGTCAAGCCCTTTCCTTCATTTTTCACATTTTTATTCGCACCAGTAGCAGGCATTAGCATTTGATAGAAAGCCATAAAAAGCATAGAGCATTTATTCTAACATGAGCATTGAAGTTGAAATCAAGGACATAAAGCAACGTTTAGCAGAAATTTCCAAGAAATTAGATGAATTATTGTATGAAAGGGAAATCATCTCGCTAATGAAATTATCAGAAAAATCTCTATCTGAACTTTTAGAGGAAGAACCAGATATTTACAAAATTGAGGATTTAAAGGTAAGATATAAATGAAAGGAAAGATTGTTTTGATTCCATTTCCATTCACCGATTTAACCGTTGCTAAATTAAGACCAGCTTTGGTGATCCATGAAGGAAAAAGAGATGTTGTTGTGGCTTTTATATCTTCGAGAATTCCAGCTGAAATATCTGATACAGATGTGCTAATAACCTCCAAGCACCCGGCTTTTAAAAGAACCGGTTTGAAAGTAGATTCTGTTATAAAACTTGATAAAATTGCAACAGTATTGAAGAATCTAATCACTGGAGAACTCGGGGAGATAGATGAAAATCTGCGAAAAGAAATAAATGAGAAATTAGCCATGATTTTCAAGATTTGAGGATATGCTGTCAAGCCACTTTATTTTCTATTTATTTTTTTCTCGGTAACAGGAGGCGGACAATGTTTTCATAGAACAATTTTGCTTATCGTTAGCAATATAAAGCAAAAAAACTACAATATTGGCGAGAGAATGAAAGGAAAGGTGTTGTTGGTATTAGCAATTGTAGGAATGTTTGTTATACCAATGATGCCTGCAAAAGAATCAGGAATAAATTACCTAGAAGATGCTAAAAATTTGTTACAAAATTGGGAGAATAAACTATCAACGGAAGGAGCTACAATTGAAGAAGTAAAAGAAATTGTACAAAAGATGGAAATGTATAAACAAATATTAGAGAATGAGATAAAAAGTAAAGAAGATAGAAAGTTGAGTGCAGAAGAAATAGTTGAGGGAGTTTATCTGATACTACAATTGGAAGCACGAATTGAGTTAGAAAAATATTTTCTGAAAGAATGTGAGAAGGCAAGAGAAGAATATAGAAAAGGAAATATAAAATTTAACTTTGAAACCCTAGAAATTTTATCTACTTCTTCTACTGTTTATCCTACTGGTGGATGGAAAAAGTGGGAGCGAACCACTGGTGAGGGTGGAATATATGCTGCAGATTATAACGTGAATGAGAAGAAAGGTTATGCTTTCTCTCGTTCTGATGATTATAATTCAGGATATGGTGAATCTGGGCTTTACTGGGAAACATGGTGGGGTGGAGTACCAGTTCATTGGCAAGTACAATATAGTACGCATTATTTCGGTTACAGCAGCGGGCATGTTACCATTATAGAACCTGGAATACCTTTAGGCACTAATGCAGGAAGCACCGAGATAACTTATTTTGCTTGGGATGTTTACAACGGTATAAAAGTAAAGGAGGTAAAATTTGGAGGTTATATAGCTGATTCCAACAGTATGGAGTATCATTCAGCTTATCTTTACCCAGTAACGGATTTTTGGATCGGCAACAATCCTCTTGAAAAATGGGAAATAGGTGTCTATTTTGATGCATACACCTTTGCATGGGGATTGGCAGACATGGAGATCAATCATTATCTACCTTCAATGAACATGTGCTGGCAATTGAATTCTATACAAATTACAACCCTTTAGCCTAAAAATGTTCTTTTTCCATATTTTTAATTTTTATAAAATGGGTAGAAAAATAATAATTTTTTATACTCTACTAATAATTACCCTGTACCCAGTTAATGCTTCTCTTCTTGAAAAACCTCAGTGGAAAAAAGGAGATTACTGGCAATATGCAATGAAAACTCTTGGAAGCGAGAAGGAAGAAATATTATCCATTACAATTCTAGGTAGAGAAAACGTAACTGTTGGTAACATCACATATCGCTGTATAGTAGTTAAGTCAAGCGGTGTTACAGAGGAAGTATATTATTATGATGAGGAAAGCTTAGCCATCATAAAGAAAGTAATCTATAATGATGAAGGAAATAAGGAAATAATTTACGAGTCACCACAACCTTCGCTTATTCAATACCCAATATTTGTTGGAAAGAAATGGAATATAACTATCGATTACGAAAACGATTCCGTGACTCTGTTCATGGAATGTATAGGAATAGAAAAAATATCAACAAGAGCAGGTATATTTAGCTGTTATGCTATAAAAGCAGGTTATCTTTTTAATGGAACCTCTTCCAGTCCTTATGTTTACCAGATTATTTATGTTTCCAGTAGTGTAGGGAATGTAGTAAAAACAGAAATGTATGGAAATAATGCACTTGTAGGCTATACCGAGCTAATATCATTTCATTATAGTGGCTATGTAGAGAAGCAGAGTTACACAATTGTATTAGTAATGGTTATCGCTTTTATTTTCATTTTAACGCTTGTTTTATACAAGCTTAAAAAATAACCCATACAGGCATACTGTCAAAAATAGTTCATCAAAGGGCAGCCACATTATTTTAATATATGGAAAAACGCCACATAAAAGAGTGGCTTTATCAAATCATAAGGAAATAACAAAAGAAATATCAAAGATCATTTTAAACTAACACCTGAAGAATTTGTTGAATGCTATATAGTCTTTTATTTAACTTTGGCCGTTCCCCTTCCTTATCCTCTTTCTTCTACTTCCATCTTGCGAAGTTAAGCCTGCCGCGTACCGCCCGGTACTACGGTGCGCGAGCCCGTGGGAAAGGCGGTATGCTGTCAAGCCACTTCCTTTTCATTTTCAAAAATATTTTATTTCCTTGAGCTATAGAAGAATATGGTAGAAGAAAAACATAAACGCCTTATTATTCTAACATTGGCAGCAATTACAATACCAATGGTTCCCACTGGTTCAGTTCTTTTTTCCTCGGCTGGACAGCCGAGATAGCTATCTTATATCATATTTACAAGTTAATCAAAAATATTTCTTATTTTATGCTGTATGTTGTTGCATTTTTTATTTACCTTTTTATCTGATTCCATGGTTTTTTGTCTTATTATAGGGATGTCTATCTATCTTTAGGAGGGCATTTTATTTCGAATTTTTGGGATAACTTTTCTTGGTGCAGATATAAAATTGTCTGAATAATCGAGACAACTTATGATATACAACATTTTGATGTTTATCCATTTCGAGAGAATTAAATTATAACTGAATCTGTTCCACTCAGATAAAAATAAAAAGGGGAAAGAGTTAGCTCACTCCGAGCACCAATGGCCCAAGCACGAAGCCTTTGGCTGTCTTTGTTACTCCTCCTGCATTTACTGTTATTGTCGTCGGCCCTATTCCAAATACTAATCCTGGACCTACTGTTACGCTGTCTCCTGGATTTAGTGTATCGATTGTTCCTTCAGCATGCTTGCCTATGAATACCAAGCCAGATAAATCAACGCTCCATGCTAGATTTTCTGCTGCTTCTGTTCCTTCATTGCTTATTGTTGCTTTGACTCCAAATCCTCCTGAAATGCCTATTGTTATTATTGGTGCTGGCAACGGGACATAATAAATGTCGCTATTTCCGTTTCTTGTATCTACCCATACAATGCCACCATCGCTTATGTCTATTGCCCTTGGCTCTGCAACAACAGTTCCATCCACTTCATTTATCTGTTCTGGTTCACTCCATGTTTCTCCGCCATCCTCTGACTTTGCCAGATACAAATTGCCGTTCTTTACATAGACACAATATACATTGTTTCCACTCATGAAAGCTGCAGGATATACCTCATCCACTGGATGCTCTGTTGCTATTTCGCTTGTCTCCCATGTTTCTCCGCCATCATGGCTGTAAACACATTTTATGTCCCAGTCTCCATAGACATTGTCGTTGCTCATATATACTACTACAACATTGCTTCCAGATGCAGCTGCATATGGGTCTTTTGCATCAAAATCTCCCTTCACCAGATACATCTGCCATGGCATTGCCTCTATATCTGCATATTTGTCCATGCCTCCAGGACCTCCTCCTGGTGTAAAGAGTAAATCCAGATCGGTGACGCTCTTCTTGAAAGCTATCTCGCTGTGTCCTGTTGTTTCATTGAAATGTTCCATTAGCAAATAGAAGTAATCCTGACCTGTTGCAATATTCAAGTTACTAGCTGGAGCCGTTTTTAAGATAGATTGTCCATCAAAGTATTGCCCGCCTATATCTGGTGGCTGTTCAAGCTCTTGAGTCCAGTAAACCAGATATGGGCATCCAGGTATATCCCACATGTAGTAGTTGTGATTTGTAAATAGGGTTAGCAACAGATAATGCACAATTCCAACGGCAACTTCATTGTAATCTTCTGTATCTCCCCATGCTACTCTCAGGCCAATGTATGTATCTGGATTTGTTACATCTGTGC
Organism: Thermoplasmatota archaeon; assembly: GCA_029259015.1. Lineage (GTDB taxonomy): Archaea > Thermoplasmatota > E2 > UBA202 > JdFR-43 > JdFR-43. Next base: position 4,803 of record JAPDJQ010000058.1, read on the forward strand.
TGCGAAGCACCCACAATGGATATTCTGATAGTGGATCTATGAAGCTCAGTCCAACATCACCTGCTTCAGGTATACCTATTATCGATGGATACTGCAAAATTCCCTCATCTGACATAAACTGGGTTGCTGCTGTCCATGTTGAGCCATCTGCAGAATAAACAACTGTTACATCTTGGTCGAAAAAGCTGTGTCTTGTTGCATATGTAACAAGTATTCTTCCATTTGGGTCTTTTGTTATTGTTGGCATAATGTCGTCGTCCTCGCTTGTTGAAACCTTGATATTCCCTTCCATATTTGTTGTAATAACTTTATTTATGGGCACAATCTTTATACCATCCATGTAAACTGCCCGTTCTTTGCCGTCATTTGTAATATTGATAGCATTTGTCAATGCCGTTGTTACCAACAATATTCCTAATATTGCCACTACTTTTTTCATTTTCATGCCTCCAAATGTTAAATAGGTTTCCACTTTATAAATATTACATGGCAAAAACGATGATTTTATAAAATGCGGAAGATAAACAATTGTCAAAGACTTCAGAAGCAACTACTACTTTTATGAGAAAAAGAATTTATTTTTAGCTGGATTATCCTAATTGAGATAAAATAAAAAGGAAAAAAGAGGAGGGGTTAGCTTACGCCTAGCACCAAGGGGCCAAGGACGAAGCCACTTGCCGTTTTTGTGGTTCCACCGGCACTTACTGTTATTGTCGTCGGCCCTATGCCGAATACCAATGCTGGACCAACTTTCACGCTGTCTCCAGGATTTAGTGTATCGATTGTTCCTTCAGCATGCTTGCCTATGAATACCAAGCCAGATAAATCAACGCTCCATGCTAGATTCTCTGCTGCCTCTGAGCCCTCGTTACTCAGGATGGCCTTGACTCCAAATCCTCCTGAAATGCCTATTGTTATTATTGGTGCTGGTAATGGTGCGAAGTAAATGTCTTTATTTCCATTTCTTGTGTCTGTCCACACTATGCCCTTACTGCATATGTCTACTGCATGTTCTTCCATGGAAACTGTTCCATCTACTTCATTTACCTGTTCTGGTTCACTCCATGTCTGTCCGCCATCTGTTGATTTTACTAAGTAAAGATTGCCACTTTTGACATATACAACATATAGTGTGTTTCCTGCAGCATATATTGCTGGATACAAATCATCTGCAGTCGGATCATCTACTACTGTAACCTTTGTCCATGTTTCTCCGTTATCATTTGAATATTGCATTACTATGCCATAATTGCCATACACATTTTCGTTTGTACAATATACAATGTAGATGTTGCTTCCTACACCATCTGCATCTGGATATCTGCAATCATACAAATCACTTTCATCCAGATAGAACTGCCATTCTGTATATTCAATGTCTGGCTCTATACTTGGATCAATTTTCTTGTATACCAGCTTGTAATGCTCTCCATCGAAATAACTCCATGTTAGATGCATATATCCTGGAACATTTGCCATTGATGGATAGCTTGCAGGTGCTGTTGCCAGACGGGACTGTGCATCGAAGTAAAATACACCCCCTAGATCAGGATACAATGTATATGGAAGCCATGGACAATCTGGAATGTCATATCCTGCATAACGAGCATGGCAGATTCTCATTGAAGTAAATGCGGTTCCATAGTCCTTGTTTTCATAGAAACAATCATCGTCAACATAGCAATATTTATAATCTGTATCATCTCCCGGAACCCATGAATATATCTCCCAAGTTTCTGTATCTGTTATATCTGGTATAAGGAAGAATCCGCTTGTATCCTGCGCAATATCAAGAAATTCTCCAAATAAGCCAGTATATAAATCCACTGTAACTCTTCCAGTATCTGCATACATTTCCATGCCGTCCAATTGCAGAAGGTATGTCTCCCATGTACTCCCATCTGCTGAATATCCTATTCCAAAATCAGAATCTATTTGGCTATACTGTGTTGTCCATGTAACAACCATGTTACCATCTGGATCCACTGTAATAAATGGCAGGAAATCGTCATCAGGGCTGTTAGCTGTAATCAAAACATTCCCCTGATTCAGCGCCCCTGTTTCTCCCAGTTTCAGAATATTTGGTTTGACTTTGACAGCGTTTTCAAAGTTGAAAGAACTTTTTTTCTCACTTGCCTCTCCAAAGTTCACTGCACTTAACACCATTGCTATAACCAACATTCCAACTAATATCGCTTTTTTCTTCATTTTCCTATCCTCCGAATTGGTTATTGAGAAGAATTTTAAATAGTTATCGCCCAATAGTATCATATAAAAATGCGGTTTGCTGCTATTTTGCCATAAAAATAAAAAGGGGAAAGAGTTAGCTCACGCCAAGCACCAATGGGCCAAGCACGAAGCCGCTTGCTGTCTTTGTTACTCCTCCTGCATTTACTGTTATTGTCGTCGGCCCTATTCCAAATACTAATCCTGGACCTACTGTTACGCTCTCTCCTGGATTTAGTGTATCGATTGTTCCTTCAGCATGCTTGCCTATGAATACTGCACCAGATAAATCAACGCTCCAATCTAAGTTCTCTGCTGCTTCTGTTCCTTCATTGCTTATTGTTGCTTTGACTCCAAATCCTCCTGAAATGCCTACTGTTATTATTGGTGCTGGTAATGGAGCAAAATAGATATCTTTATTTCCATTTC